>JAKBQO010000041.1 GCA_021835185.1 Thermoplasmata archaeon | reverse complement strand
GAGAAGATAGGCGAATCAGCAAGGCAGATAATTGATGAGAAAACAGAACACTGGGGAGTAAAGGTATCATCCGTTGAAATCAGGGATGTGCTTGTTCCACAAACATTGCAGGATGCAATGTCAAGGCAGGCAGCTGCAGAGAGGGAGAGAAGGTCCAGGGTTACACTTGCCCTCGCAGAAGTTGAAGCGGCAGGAAAGATGGTGGATGCTGCAAAACAGTATGCAAACAACCCTACTGCTTTCCAGTTAAGATGGATGGATATAGTTTATCAGATAGGGCTTGAAGGAAAAGGTTCACTTATAATGATACCACAGAATGTACCAACAGTAGGCGATACTTCACAGTTCTTCACAGCAACTGCGTTAAACAATATATTGAGCAAAAGTACCGGCAATGTTGGTAACAGCACTAATTCCGGGAGTAAAGAGTAAGCAACTGGCTTAAGTCCAGTTCTTCCGGCCTTTTTTCACTTAATGGCCCATTATAATTTAATATTGTTGATAATTTTTTTCTTCTCATGGAAAATATTTTTGCTATGAATTTATCAAAATTTGCCAGATCTATGTCAACATCTTTTTTTATGATAGAAATTACTGCAGAATCTACATCTGGAACTGGAGAAAACACCTTCCTTGTGACATTAAAAAGAATTTTAATTGTTGATCTCACGGAGGTATTGATGGTTATTCTGGAGTATTCCTTTGTGCCCGGCTTTGCTACCAGCCTCCGGGCAAATTCCTTCTGGACCATGAGTATGGAAGATTTAAAGTTAAAATCCAGAATTTTAAACAGGATGGGTGAAGAAATATTGTACGGGATATTGCCTATAATATGGTCAAAATAGGATGGTTCCGTATCCAGAAAACTTTCTTTAATAATATTAAATTTTCCTGATGCTATATGATCGTGATAACTTATTTTTAAACTCTCATAAAATCTATGGTCTGGTTCTATGGCAGTTAGCTTTACCGGTTCAGAGAGCAGTATTCCGGTAAGTATTCCATGACCCGGGCCTATTTCAAGAACATGGTCTCCGGGTTCAATTCCAAGGAGCCGGACCTCTTTTGCGGCAATATTTTTATCATTTAAAAATACCTGCCCGTATTTTTTTGAAAAGTTAACAGTCATTTTGCAACAAACAGCTTATATTTTTCATATCTGTTCTGCAGTTCATCCATTATTCTGTTCACAACCATTTTCTTTGGATTATGTACGCTTTTTACCCTTTCACTTATATCTTCAAATGATTTGAAAGGCCCCTTTTTTCTTTCGTCAAGAACAGACCACATACTCTTATTTCCAAGTCCCGGCAAAAGTTCAAGTGTATGCATCCTGGTGTTAATTGCTTCTGCGTTATTGAAAAAATCAACGAATCTCTGTGGATTGTCGTCTATTATATTCTCTATTGTGTATGGAAGCTCACTTATAGCTGCACTGGTTAGATCTTTATAGGTTATCCGCCTCTTGATTGAAATTATTTTATCTCTCTTTTCAGGTGATTTTCCAATATAAATCTTATCGCCTACAGTAACTACTGCGTCCACCTTCGGAATAATCTCCAGTAATTTGAATTCACTTTCACCTATTGCAAGTATAAGGGGCGATTTGCGGAAATTCTTATCGTCTGCCCTGCCCTGGGGTAGAAAATCTATGATATAAGCGTACTCTTCCATTTATAAAACCCGAAGTATATCCAATATACTATCTAAAACTTTGTTATCGGCAGCAACATTATATGAGTTTAATATTGCCATTAGCTCTTCAGTGGAAGAAGGTTTAATGTCTATAATTTTTACTATTGCTTCCCGTGGAAGCTTGTGTACCTTGCTTATATCATTATAAAGCTGCTTTAAATCAGCATCTTTGTCGTATTTTAAAAATTTTTCAACGTATGCCAGTGTATCGTTTTCGCTCGGAGTACGTTCTTCAACGTTACTGAGCATATTAAAAACTTCGTTATTTGTTTTATAGGTTATTTTCATTGGGGCAACCTCTTGAGATGAACAGGTGCTGATATTATTTTTCTTTCTGTGTTTCCAATTTTTATTTTCAGGATATAGCAACTACCCTGCATCCCTGTTATTTTTCCTGTTCTTCCCTGAAAGTTGTGAAATGGCATCCCTTTCTGTATAGCCGGTTCTATTACAACAGCAACCGTCTCGCCTATTTCAAATTTCTTTAAAAGGCTATTAACCTTTGGCATTCCTCTTTGCTTTATCTTCTTCGTTAACTTACTTCTTGAACCTGATCTGGTTCCATTAGACATTCGTGTCATGTTTATTCACCTCTCTATTTTCAATACATCCAGGCATTTTACCTTTAATTCATATCCATAGACAGAAGAGAGACTGGGTGTGGTTCTTCCTCCGTCCCCATTAATCAGCTCCTTTATATATGTGCCGGATTGAGACCTGATTTTAACTACTGCTTCCTTATCATGTATATCTTCTATATTTATATATTTTATTTCTTTTTTTCTAATAAGGTCAGATCTATTTCCTATAACCCTCGTAGGTGTCCTCTGTGATATTGTAAAATTCCTGAACGTATTAACAGCCATAAGCAATGTATTTTCGTTTATGGGCGTATTGCATTCAACCACTGCCCGGTATATTTTATCGTATGTGGCTTCCTTTATCTCCTTTACCCTTTTCTTGCCCGTAAATTCGAGATTTGAAATTGATATGCCGTTTCCGGAGTTATTGACTTCTTCCATGAATTCTTTTACAGGAAAGTTTCTGACTTCAGGTTCGTCTACCTCCATGATAAACTCCCTTCCATTGCCAAGCATCATCACATCAACATCTTCCCTTCCGGAGCCGTGCAATTTGTAATTCTTTCCACCGGTGAATTTCAATAGCTTTTCGCCTATAAGCGATTCAATGGAATCACCGCTGCCATTAATCCATCTTGTCTGCGGTATATCCCTGCGTTCCTTTTTATATGTACCGTAAATATAAAGTGGCCTTATGATTAAATTTACATTATCATAAATTGTATTTATCTCAATAACTATATCGGCATCCTTTGAGAATTCTTTTCCGGAAATGCTGGAAAAATATTTTCCAAATTCCCTGTTAAATTCTTTTTTAATGCTCTCTCCATTATTGCCGTATTTATTCTGTATTTTTTCTTCTTCCAGCAACGTTGCGGGATCAAATTTTGATCCGATTAAGAAAGTTGTGTATTCCTTTGTTCCTATAGCATCTTTTACCATGTTAAAGTATTTATCAAATTCATTAAAAATTCCATTGCAGAGCCAGCAGGTATCCGGGGCATTATATGTTCCATAAAATGATTTATAGGCAAATGCAAGCATAGTGCCTCTCTGATAATCCGTCATTCCGGTATCAATATTTGCAAAAATACGCCCTGTACATCTGATGCACAGGTTGTGTGAAAATAAATTTATAAAATCGTCCATAAAAAAATTATCTTGCTTTCACTATTTTTTCGACGCTAGGCCTTTCTTTTATAAATACCCTGGAACCACATTCACATTCTATATCTGTGGTTCCGAAAGTTTTTTCAAGCTGCCTTCCACATCTGATACATTTATACATGGTTGTTTATCTCCTTAACAATTTCACTGCTGTATTCCGGAGTATATGAACCGCCTGCGAACTTATAGCTGCAGTGCCTGCACTCCCATATTCCATTTGCCACTCTCTTTACCTTTTTCTGTTTGCAGGAAGGGCATGTGTAGAAACTGATTTTCTGTTTATATATTTTATTCCATGCTTTCCTTACGGTAACACCATACCTTGGCCCAAAACGTCCTGAAGCCCCTACTTTTACTGTGTGTTTTGTCATATAATTACCTCAAATATGATTCTCTTAATCTATTACCTATATCACTTGATGTTTTTATAGCTTTTCTTATTTCATCAAGCGAAAATTCTCCTATATCACCTTTCTGCATGGCATGGATATTATGGTCTTCAGCTATAGTTACCGTTATCCTTCCATTGGAAACCTGCTCCTCCTCGAGGTCTGGATCACATACTATTTCATCTCCTATCTTAACCATTGTAATTGATACAGGAGTTGCGTTGATAGGAAGGCTATAATCTTTCTGCCCGATTTTTGATGCCGGGACAACAGTGTTTTTCAAAGCTGTCACAGCAGCGAGTGTTGCAGCATCTATTATATTCCCATCATAGTTCAGGACATCGATATCCACAAATATCATCCAGACTCTTTTTCCGGATTCTATTACAAGCTTTGATGTATCAACCATTTTGCTTTCCCTTATTCCACGGTCAACCACACGAGAGTACTCTATAGCCTGCTCACTGGGTGGCCCTGATTCAAAGGTTGGAAATGCCATTGGCAGCAATTCTATGTTCAGTGCCATTACACCGCTATCAGGAGAATCCTCAAACGGGTCTCCTTCTTCTACTTTTATACCGGCTACAACCTTTGTTTTTCCAATTTCAACCATGGCAGAACCTGCTGCCTTGGGAACAAAATTTTCCGTGATTTTTATTTCACGGTAATCCTGAAGCCCCCTTCCATCCAGGCGTTTCCCTGTTTTTATGCTTTCCAGGATAAATCCTTTTCTAATTTCAGATAATACTGCACTTGAATCCATAGGCATTTTTATTCACCATCCTCTATACTGTATTTGCTCATCAAAGCGTTTCTCTGCAATTCCGAAATTCTTGGCATTGCATCCATCATCATCGATGTGGCTTCATTAAACTCTTCCTCTGTAACATCCCCGTCGAGCTGTAATAATACTACTTTTCCAGTTCTGGGCAAAATAGCCATCGGTATATCTGCCTGGCCGAAATTGTCCTCATCCTTTGAGAGGTCAAGTACAATCTTCCCATCTGCCTTTCCTGCTGTACAGCCTACAACGAGGTCTCTCATGGGAACCCCGGCATCTGCAACAGCCACTGATGAAGCTGTAAGGCTGGCTATTCTTGTGCCTGCATCCGCTTCCAGAACCTGGATAAACACATCAATTTCAGCCCTTGGGAGTTTTTCAAGGACAATTGCAGAAGATAATGCTTCCGAAACAACCTTTGATATTTCCATTGTCCTTCTGTCCGGGCCAGGGCGTTTTCTTTCCTCTACGGAATATCCTGACATATTATACCTTGCCTTGACTATAGCCCTGTCAATATTCTGGGCATGTTTTGGATAGGCTTCCCTTACATATACGGCAACAATGATTTTATTGGCCCCCCATTCTATAAATGCTGAACCATCTGCACGGTCCACAACTCCTGTCTGGATCTTTATGGGACGCATTTCATTCAATGATCTCCCATCAAGCCTGAGCCCATCTTCTCTCATCAATTTTATATTTCCTTCCATTCAATTTTCACCTTTCATATTCTTGAGGTATTCTTCCATCCGGTCTGTTAATCCTATTGTATGTGCTTCTTTTTCCACAAGCCTTATTGCATCTATAGCCTTTTTCACATTATCTACATTGCCATCCAGCCATATAAATCCGTTCTGGCCTACAATTATTTTTGTATCGGTATAGTTTTTAATGATATTTATCATATTTCCTCCTCTCCCGATAACACGTGGAACCTTCGGAGGTTTTACCGATATTATCCTGCCAGACTCAAGTTTTCTCATTCCATTATCCCTTAACGAAATCCAGCTTTCCTTAATTTCATTGGATACCGATATTCTGGCATATATATAATCGCCCACGTTCAGATAACGCTCGAGGTCCCCGGATGAAACATGCCATGGGGTATCATTCATATGCAATAGGGAATAATATGGCGAGTTAATATCAACTGTCCACATAGTGGGCCCTATATCCATTATTTTCCCTATTATCTTGTCGTTTGCCCTTGGCAAATATGGACTGTTAAATGGAGCAACGTCAATAAATTTCTCGCTTTCCTGAATTACTCCAAAGTATTCAGAGAAGAATTCCGAATTATATTCATACATGCCATTTCGGGGTTTCAATTCAGCTATTTCTATTTTGTCCCCCGGATAAACTATTTTTTTTGTTTCCAATTGAATACACCTTTTACTTTATGAAATATACCTTCGTAATATATTTATCTTTGTGATTAATTTTAAAATATTATATAAATAATTTTAATAATGCCAACTTTTAAAAATCATTTCAATAATTTAACATCTGCATCCCCGCTGGTTTTTCTATTGACAAGGTCTATGAAGTCCCCCTGCATGCCAGCTGGAATTTCTATGACACATATATAATCACCGGCATTGGACCACTCTTCCTTAAGTATTGTACCCATTCTTGAAATATCACCGTAAAGGCGCCCGTAGGCATCTCCGGTCAGCCTGATAGCCATCCTTGCCTTTTCCATCCTTATGGGTATCAATGGCCTTATTGCCTTGAGCACTGCCTGTACCTGTTCGTCCACGCTTTTAAAAGGATCTATCCTTACCTTTGCTTCCTCCATGGCCGCCTCTATCCTGGTCACGGGAATAGGCGTATTTGTCTGGGGATTTATAGCTTCCCGGACTATTTCGTTAATAACCTGTTTCCTTTTGAGTTCCAGCATTTCTTTTCTCTGTTCTGTGGTAAGCTGTATCTGCCCTCTTTTTACTATCTCTATAGCTATCTGCCCTATATCTGTAGTTTTAAAAACACGTTTAAGTATTTCCTCGTTTGTCCTTTCCCCTTTTTTGGCATCCTTAAATATTTCAGGAAGTGCCAGATCGTTTTCAATATCTATTTTTCCCGCCCGTATACGGGAAGCTGCATCAGGGTCAACAAGGATTTCAAATTTATAACTGTCATATTCGAATCTTGCTATAACCGCCTCGTCTGTATTTACCATTGTTGATAATCATTTATTTAAATAAAAAATTATACATTTGGCTTTTTCTTCGGTACCGATGCAAGAAGGAACATTATTGCAGCTATGCTGGATATGAGGACAAATATGAAGGATATTTCATGGTCAAATAGGAATAGTGCTGCAAAAATTGTACTTCCCATGAACCCGGATATTGCTTTTCCCGTATAGAATACACCGTTGTTTGCAGTTGAAAACCTGGTGCCAAAAATATCACCAACAAGTGAAAAGTACATTGAAATCATGGCGCCTCCAAAGAACCCGATAAAGATTATGGCAAATACATATAACCTGAGAATCAGGAATATTGAACCAAGTATCAGAAATGAATCTATCAGCATTACAACCTTTACCCTCCCTATGATGTCAGATACATAACCCAGTATGGGCCTGCTTACACCGCTGAGCAACGGGAACAGTGACACAAGAATGGTGAATTCTACAAGGGGCAATGCTTCGCCCAGATATCCAAATGAAGCTGAAATCACTATTAATGGAACAGCACCAAGGATAAATGAGATATAAAGTATCCAGAATCTTGTATTTTTAAGGTTTTTTGATGTCTTTTCACCTGTCAGCGTGGCAGTTTCCGGGTATCTCGCTTTCATAAGCAGGGCTGGCAGGATGATTATTTCGGCAATCCCTATTATCAGCATTGGTGTCCTGAATGAAACGGCCTTTGCTATGAATATATTTGCAACTGCTGCACCGAGGCCAAAACCAAGGGAGACAAGCCCTACTGCAAAGCCCCTCCTGCCTTTGAACCACTTAACAGCTAAATTGGTGGATATGCCATAGAGTATGCCTTCCCCTATGCTTCCCAGGGACCACAGTATATAGAATAAATACAGGTTATGTATAAATGATGTTCCTAAAAAGCCAATTGATGACAGAATGGCAGATAATATGCCAATGTTTCTAGGCCCATTTTTATCGGCAAAATAGCCGCCAATACCCTGAAAACCTGTAGAGAATATGGCAAAGAGTGTAAATGCAACTTCAACCTGGACCAGGGTAACGTTCAGGCCGGTTTTAAGCAATGGCTCGAAAACATCCCATGAATATTGATACAGGGAATTAAAGGACATTATCACAATGCCTATTATAATGTAGCCCTTTTTCATTTTTTAAAATTTATCGGAATAATATAAATATTATTATTGTTCACTGTTTTTAGCTTTGCCTACTCTTTTTACATATCTGTTAATGGAAAATATCCCCCATACCGATTCTATAGCACCAAATGGATACACGCCTGCTAGAATTCCATAAATAGCTGAGCCAAAACAGGTAATGCCGAAGAAAAGCGAATACAGGGGAGAACGTGATTCCAGCAGATAAAAAATCATCATCATGGTCAGTACTACTGAACCATAAATTGTCAAAAGGCTTAACAACATAATACCTGATATTATAATAGTAAATGTTATTTATGAATTAAAATAATACAAATAGAGTTGTTAATAACAGTATAATTGCAACAAGATAATCTATTTTCTGTGGTGTGAAGGTAGCAAGTTTTTTCATCAGTATTTTGCTCAGAAGCAATGTCACCAGAAGAAGTGCCAGGGCAGAAGCCAGAACAAATATTATCAGCGTTATATATACAAAGTGGATGCCATAAACTACAGCAATCAATATGATCGGGACTATAGCAGGGTCAGGTATTATGCTTACCAGCAATATGGATTTCTCTATTTCACCGCCCCTGGAATCCTCTGACTTCTTCTCATGCATTGCGTTCAGGATTATATACAGAGCAACAAAGACAAGCAGCGCCACAGCAAATATTTTTAAGTAGAACTCTGGCAAAAAGTACATCCCAAGTATGGCTATTCCAAATGATAAAATAGATGAAAAGATTCCATGAATAAGGCCTAAGCTGAATGACATTGTGCCAATCTTTCCTGTTCTGAATTTCTTCTGGATGGAGTATGATAGTATGGGTGTCCAGTGGTCTGGTGCTACCATGTGTAGCCCGGCAATAAGGATAGTTAGGCCAACAATAGCCACAGGAAGCAAAATATAAATCATGAGCATGAAATGTGATAATTCCATAATATAATAATTTATAGTCAGGATCAGATTGGTTAATACAGTATATTTTAAAAATCGCTTAAAAAATTGTTAAATAGTAAATAAATATGATTAACCAATGGAAAAAATTGAGATTAAAAACCCCGGCCAGTATTATGTTAACAGCTGGATTATATATGATGCACTGGGAGGGCCTGCAATAGATGAAAATAAATGGTCTTTAAAGGTCACCGGGCTGGTAAAAAAGCCTGCAGAATATACATATCAGGAATTAAATAAAATGGATGGAATTGAATATATTTCAGACTTTAACTGTGTCACAAAATGGTCAATTAAAGGTGCAAAATTTACAGGGCCTTCATTGAGGGACCTGATAATGAAATCTGAACCTTTACCTGAGGCTGAATGGGTAATGTTTGTCTGTGCAGATGGTTATGATACACCTATTCCATTTGATGATGCAGTGGATGAAAAGAGCATACTGGCACTTAGAATAGATGACAAGCCCCTTGGAGTTAAGCATGGATTTCCAGCAAGGCCATTTATGCCATCCCTTTATGGATGGAAAAGTGCAAAATGGGTTACAGAAATTAAATTAATGGAAAAATATGAGGATGGGTACTGGGAAGCATATGGATACCACGAGAGAGGCAAAGTAGAGGATGAGGAACGGTTCAAAGGTTTCGGATGGAAGAAGATAAAAAGGCATTCTGAAATAGATAAATAGAAAAATTTAGTAAAACCCTTTTACCTCCAAAAATTTTCAAAATAATACTTTAATATATAACGGAAAATGGTATTATTCAATCACTGTTTTAATATAAGTTCCAGTGGCGCATGGTCCGAACCGGAGATATTTTCCAGAATCAATGAATCTTGAACTTTTCCAATAAAATTATCACTTACAAGAAAATAATCTATGCGCCAGCCAATATTCTTTTCACGTGCATTGAACCTGTATGACCACCATGAATAGTGCCCGGGCTCCTTGTGGAAATAACGGTACGTGTCTATATAGCCATGAGATAAGATTTCAGTCATAGAATCACGTTCCTCAATGGTAAATCCGGCATTTTTTTCGTTTCCCTTTGGCCTTGCTATATCTATTTCTTCATGTGCAACGTTGAAATCACCCGTAATAATTACAGGTTTTCTGGCTTTCAGCTTATCCATGTATTCCAGTATCCCCCTGTTAAACTGAATTTTGTAATCAAGCCTGGTGAGTCCGTGCTGTGAGTTTGGAAAATAGGAATTGATTAAATAAAAATTATCGTATTCCAGTGTTTGTATTCTGCCTTCCACATCTTTATTATTTTCACCTGTCCCGGTGTTGTAGCTTAACGGTTCCTGTTTTGCCATGACCATTGTGCCACTGTATCCTTTTTTATCTGCCGGATTTACATATATTTTATATCCAGCATGGTGCAATTCTTCAGGTATATCCATTTTATCTGCTTTCACCTCCTGAAGAAGTATTATATCAGGATTTTCGTTTTCAAAAGTTTTTATTATTCCATTCTTAACTGCAGCCCTGATTCCATTCACGTTCCACGAAAGTATTTTCATGTTATTGTAATAATTATGTTATATATAAAACAGGTTGTAGGATTTATTAAAACCACAAAACTATCCAGTCTGGATAAATTGCAAAATTCATAATATGCTATGAAGATATGAACAAATAAAATTACGGGTTATCTTGCAAGAGTGAGAAATAAATGAATAATAAATGTTAGTCATTCACAGGCCCTATGTATAAAATGAAAAGCTGTGCATACAGGTATCTGAATTTGATCAGGCGTGGTTTTATCTGTAATATATAATGGAAAAGCAATTTAAAAAAAATTAAAAAAATAATAAAATTATTTATATCCTTACGGGTCAGATACTATGTTTAAACCAACGTTCAGGCTAAAGTCCGAATTCTGGTAATAGTTAACATCCTGCCCAGCACTGTTTCCAAGGCCTATCCATAATGTCATTACTGCACTTCCTCCCGGGCTTAATGAGGTGTTGAATCCGAGAACTGGTGTTACTTCGTAAACATAGCCGGTAGAGTTCTGAAGGTCTGTCAGAAACGAAAATGTGTTAGAAGCCTGTGTTGCATTTATAGTCTGGCTGCTCGGGGATGTGGGTGTTACTGGACACATTACTGGACTCATTCCTGAATCCCATCCTGAATCCCATCCTGAATCCGTTCCCGATGTCCCGGGGTT
>JAKBQO010000040.1:8335-11155 GCA_021835185.1 Thermoplasmata archaeon | reverse complement strand
AAAGGTCCTTGACAAAGGCAGTGAGGAAAATAGAAATGCTGTGCAACTTGGCAATCCAATTATAAAAGAACCGTTGATACATGCTATTCTCGAGGCAAATGAAGAGAGCATTATAGATGGAATGAAAGACCTGGGTGGTGGTGGGCTATCCAGTGCAGTGAGTGAAATGCTCTTTGCTGGAGGCATGTCAGGAATCATTAACCTTGATAAGGTGCTCCTGAAGGACAGCCATATGGAACCATGGGAAATATGGGTCAGTGAATCCCAAGAGAGAATGTTTCTTGCAATCAAGCCATCCAACCTCCAGAAAATAAGCAGAATTTTTGAAAAATGGGGCATTGAATATTCCATTATAGGAGAAACAGTAAAAAATGAAAACCTTGTAATTAATTTTAACGGGGAAAAAATTCTGGACATGAAGCTCTCCTTCCTAACCGGAGGGCCAATGTACGCACGGAGTTACAAAAAACCGGAGCTGGAGGAGAAAACGGTACTCGACCGTGAACCAGAAAATTACAGGGATTTTATTATTAAATTTCTTTCCAATCCAAATATTTGCTCAAGGTTCAACATAGTAAGGCAGTATGATTTCACAGTGCGCGGGAATACTATTGTAAAACCATTTGCTGGATTCCCCAATCATGAAACACATTCAGATGCACCCATCATTAAGCCGGTAGAAGAATCATATCAGGGGCTTTGCCTGACATCAGGGTCTATACCTGAAATGGTAGGGATAGAGCCATATAAGGGGACAATGCATGTTTTATCTGAGGGGTACAGGAATATACTCAGTTCCGGCGGCAAACCCCATTCAATAGTGGACGCATTGAATTTTGGAAATCCGGAAAACCCTCAAACAATGTACAGATTCATTGAATCGATTCATGCAATATCAGATTTCTGCAAAGCGACAGGATTGCCACTTGTATCTGGAAATGTCAGCTTTTACAATGAAACGGACATTGAAATTCTTCCAACCCCGAATATGCTGCTGATAGGAAAAATAGAAGATGTGAGAAAGGCAAAAACAGTAGAGGCAAAAACTCCCGGGAATCCTATTTATCTTGCAGGCTCCATTATAAATGACCTGGCAGGGAGCCAGTATTCCTCTATTATGGGCACAGTTCACACAAAATTGCCTGACCTGGATATAGATGAACTTGTCAATATTAATAAGGATTTATCTGACTCAATGGACTATATTGAGTCCATGCACGATATTTCCACAGGCGGATTGCTCATGGCAATTCTCGAAATGTCATTCGGAGGGCCATACGGGATTGATGCTGATATATCTGATATCCATGGAAGGACAAATGAGAAACTGTTCTCAGAACTTGGGACCGGCATATTGATAGAAGTAAGAAAATCGGATGAAAAAGATTTCCTTGAAGCTTTCAGCAGGTCTAATATCAGGAAAATTGGAACTGTTATAGATGGCGAGGTAAAAATCAGTGAAAATGGAAGGTATATATTATCCGCCAAAAGTGAAAAACTTCGTTCCATATGGGAAAAGGGGCTGGATAAATATATTTAATCACAAAAATTTATAATAATAGGTCTTAATATGGAGTTATGTCCGATTACATACATGAATTAAGATTTATGGAAGAGAAGAATTTAACCCTGGAAATCAGTTACAGGCTCAATTATGAAGATAAGGCATGCGGTTCCATCAGGATCTTCGACGGCCAGATAGACCCGGAAAAGGATAATTATGAATTATATATGGAACTTTTAGAATGTGGGCTCACATCTGAACAGGTAGAGGAACGCGTAAAGAAAATGGAAGATGAAATCAACAGTGGAAAGCTAGACCTTACACTTTAACAATAATTATATAATAATTTAAAATACAAAAGTAAATGGTCAAGAAGAAAGTAATTGTTGGCATTGTGCTTATAGTAATAGGAATTTCACTTGTCATCGGTGGCGTTGCCACAATTACCGGTGAACCTTCTGACCATACAGTAAAAGAATACAGCAGCAATGTTTATACATCTACCCAGTTTAATTTTTCCACCAACAGGGTACTTTTAATGGTAACATCGGATAATTCCTCAGCAGGGCTGGTAAATTGCAGCAATATACAGGAACATGCATCCAGTTTTAATTCATCCAATATACACAATTACACGGTTGCTCCAGCTAAATACGTTGACGGTGAGCCATATTATGCTAACCTGAACGGGACTTATAAATATGTGGTCGTTACGGATAAGGCTCCAACAATGGATTATAATTTTGTTACATCCTCAGAACTTGCAAGGGTTACCGATGCAAGCTATGTAGCTGCTGCAGGTGCACTTCTAACCGGTTCAGGAATCATAATTGCAATGGTTACAATACTTTTCGGGAAAATAAATGCCCGTAAATGATACATGTTATTCCAGAACATTTATGCTTATTTAGAAACTTACACTTAAAGTTGATATTTATAGTGTTTTTTAATATCTGGCATAGCGTCGCCCTATATCGAACTGCTTGGTATTTCAAAGTTGAAACTGTGGCCTGCAGTTAAATTTGAAGCGTCTATTGTGTATATATAGGTTAAATTGCTATTATATAGTTTGTATTCTGTATCGGGTTTTAAAAAGCAATAAAAGTACCCATTTATTACGTGCATTGTTTTGTAATTGCTATTGTTGATATTTTCTATCAATAATGATGTGTTTATTTTATCTATAGATAGTGAACTGGTATTTTGCACAGTCCCATATATTGCGGTTTCCTTTATACCGGAAATATCAAATGTATTGTAGAAATTATTATTCAGCGATATACTGACAGATATTTTATAGTAATTATTATGTATAT
>JAKBQO010000040.1:0-8325 GCA_021835185.1 Thermoplasmata archaeon | reverse complement strand
TCCGATCTATCCAGTTATTTTATTGTTGCTGATGTGATAAAATTCGTGTAATTTACCGTTATCCATATAATATAATTTATATGTTGTATCAGGCTGTGCAAAGAAATAAAAATACCCATCTCTGATAGATACTATATGAAAATTATGTGTATTATTATTTTCTATATATAATGATGAAGTAAGATTAGGGTCACGTACCTGTGATGTGTTACTTTGACCTACACTCCCATATATTGCGGTTTCCTTTATACCGGAAATATCAAATGTATTGTAGAAATTATTATTCAGCGATATACTGACAGATATGTTATAGTAATTATTATGTATATATTTGTCAATATTCCTTATTGTTATTGAAGGAATGGATATGTTATTCCCATTTATTCTATATTTAACATGGCATACGCCACTTATATAACTGGAATGTATCTCTGTTGCATTGTTTAAGGATGGATTGAATGTTGAAGGCTCTGCCTGGCTTATAATATCTACATATATGTATTTATTATTAACATTCTTTAAATGTATGTTTATGCCAAAGCATATGCATCCATAACCGTATGGAAGTACTCTGGGTTGAATTATTGTTGAATTCATATATGATAGCTTATTATGATTTACATAATATGAAGATGCAGTATAGTTATTTGTGATATATGGGAATGTGTAGCCAACACTGAAGTATTTCACATCAATAGGTTCCCCGTTGTTATTGTAAGTTACATTATTTCTTGTTATGTCATAGACTATGAATGATGAGATCAGTATTATTACGATTAATATTGCTATGAATATTTTAAAGTGCTTTTTAATATATGGCATGGTTATCACTTCCATATATTTAAGGGAGTTGAATTACCTGCAGATGATGTTGTAATTGAGTTTAATCCAGTTATTTTATTGTTGCTGATGTGATAAAATTCGTGTAATTTACCGTTATCCATATAATATAATTTATATGTTGTATCAGGCTGTGCAAAGAATAGGAATGTACCGTTCTTTATAGTTGCATTATAAAATGTATGAGTATTTGCATTTTCTATATACAGTGATGAAGTAAGATTAGGGTCACGTACCTGTGATGTGTTACTTTGACCTACACTCCCGCATATCGCCGAAGCAGTAACGGCATTTATTGTCTGAGTTGTTGTAGCCCTTGTATCGGTAATAAGGCGAGACCCGCACTCATACTCTGTTGCGTATTTTATATCTATTTTGAAATTGCTGTTTAGCTGGCTGTTAGGCACTTTTATATTTGCTTCTATTCCCGATGCATAGACATTCTGGCCGTTCTTTACATAGGAATCTCCAGACATGCTGCCACCGGTGATGCAATATTTAATATCGGCAAGATTGTTGCCAGTAGCATAACCATTTATCGGCTTTGTGGTAACACAATGTATTAAATTATATGCAGTGCCTGCTGCCTGAGCCCCTGTTACTGCATATCCGGCAACAGGTATAAGTGAAAAGCCATCTCCTATTAGTGAAACTTCATCCTGCATTTCTGTTGCACTTTTTGAATCCATATCTGTTACATTGTATCCTACTTCTTCATTATTACAGAACTGTACACTAACGTCAGAAGGAGCACCTGATGTTTGCAAATCTGTTACTAATTTATATGGTCTGGTGCATGTGGACAGCCCTGATTTAGCATCAAAACTACATGATTGGGCACCTGCACCCACATCGGTAAGATTTAATGATATATACAGATGCTTTCCGTTATCTGATTCAATATAGGCAGTTTTACCTACAATTATACTTTTATTTGCTTCATTGTCGCCATGGTAGATTCCACTGGAATCTGTAATGTTAAAATTATGGTATATACTATAAAATAAACCTCCAGGTGCACCGCATATATTGGAAAGGTATATGCTGCCATTCCCATCATAGCCTGTTACATCTAAATATTTCTTTACGTGTATAGTGGAATCGCCAAATGTTGAATATGCATTCCTGAAGAATACCATTGGTTTAAAACCCAAACGTGCAGGGCAATCTTCCCATGCAGACTCTGAGAGGTATTCTGCATGGAAATTTATATTTCCATAGTTTAATCCAACATTCCAGTTATATGTGTATACTCCTGTACTGCTAACATCAACAGTATGGACATTCTTATAATTGACATAAAAATACATTATTGTAGGGCCTGCACATTTTGATTCTGAAAAGGATGTAACATCAATCTTCAATGTTACTGTATTTCCAATAGTTGCGGATGATGGTGCACATGTTTTGCCTGATACGGACCATTTATCGGCTGTTAAACCATAGGATAATGGTTTTATAACAGATGTGCTGATATCATTATTTTGAGAATTTTGCTGTGATGTTATTCCTGAAAATGCCATTATTATAAACATAATAACCACTATGAAAGATGTGAATACTATATATTCATGTTTCATTATAAATTAAACGTATGAATATATATAAATGTTTGTGTGATAGTGATATTATTACAGATAATTACTGAATTTTTATACTATATCGTTAGACTCCATTTTTAGATTTTATGGGATTATATATTCATAGAATATGATATTATGGTAATTAACAATGGGATATATTTCTGTAACTCATAAATATTGCAAATCCAATCATACTGATTCCTGCGCATTAATTTACAATGTAATAAGCTTGCATAGCTCCTTATTTTTTTACCTTCGTTCCTGGAGATTGACATCAATGCAACACAAAAAACTTTAAACTAATTGTAATAGGCTTATATGATCGTTTCACCACTGGATTATCGATATGGCAGGGACAATGTAAAAAACATATTTTCAGAGGAAACAAGGTTAAATATTATGCTAAATGTTGAAGCTGCAATTGCCCAGGCCGAGTCATATTACGGCATCATACCTGAAGAGGCATATGCAGACATAAGAAAAGTTGTTGATAACAATGAAGTAAAAATAGGCAGGGTAAAGGAGATAGAGGCAATCATAAACCACGATGTAATGTCAATAGTGGAAGGTTTAACGGAAAAATGCACTACTGGAAAAAATTATGTGCATTTCGGTGTTACTTCCAATGACATAAACGACTCTGCCTCTGCAGTGCAGATGAAAAGAGCCATAAGCATAATAATATCTGACCTTGAGGATCTGGGCAAAGCCCTTGTAAGCAGGATAAAAGAAAATGAAGAGACAATAATGGTTGGTAGGACCCACGGGCAACATGCATCCCCTATAACACTGGGACTAAAGTTTGCTGTGTACCTTTCAGAGATCGGCAGGCATCTGGAGAGGATCCAGGAAGCAAGAAAACGGATTATTGCAGGCAAAATCCTTGGCCCGGTTGGAACAGGCGCTGCACTTGGAAAAAATGCCCTTAAGATTCAGGAAAAAACATGCGAAATACTGGGCATAACACACGAAACGGCATCAACCCAGATAGTTGGTAGGGATAGGTATATTGAATATCTTTCAATAATAAACAATATATCGGTATCCATGGAAAAATTTGCAACCGAAATACGGAATCTTCAAAGGCCGGAAATTTATGAACTTTCAGAATATTTCGATAGTGATAAGCAGGTAGGGTCAAGCTCCATGCCATCAAAGAGAAACCCCATAGTTTCCGAGAATATAGTTAGCCTTGCAAGATTAACAAGGTCATTTATAATTCCTGAATATGAGGCGGGAGTCCAGTGGCATGAGAGAGACCTTACCAACAGTGCACTGGAGAGATTTACCATACCATATGTATCCATACTCGCAGATGATATAATAACTAAAATGACCGGTGTATTTTCACATTTGTTTATAAACCGCGAAGAGATGAAAAAAAGGGCATATGGAGATGAGTTTATTATGTCTGAAAGTGTTACCACCACCTTAACGGAAAATGGCATGCCCAGGCAGGATGCCCATGAATTTGTCAGGGAGGCTTCAATGCATGCCTATAAACAGAAAAAAACGTTAAAGGAAACTCTGGTGGATATGGGTATTCTAAACCACATCTCTGAAAAAATACTTGATCGAGCTATGGAGCCTGAAAATTTCCTCGGTGTTTCAAAAGAAATATGCGAAGATGCAATAAAAAACTTTGATAACCTTCAAAAATACCTGGCAGGTGAGATATATGATTGAAAATTTCGAGGATACAAAGAGGTATAAATTAATATTAAACGAAATTAATGGAGAAGAAAAATCCATAACGGGAATACAAAAATCACTTGAAGAAAAAGGAATAAATATGCACAGGCTTGTGCTTACAGGTTACCTGAATGCAATGGTTGAACTTGGCATATTGCGTGAAAGGGAAATAAAGCCAGCAAGGATATTTTCATTTGTAGGGCAGAATAAGCAGGACATATACAGTATAATTGGTTCAAACATGAAAAAATTTGATGAGAGCAATGCGGGATATAACTCACTGCTTGTACTCCATTATTTATTTGAAAGGCCTATATTTACCAGGGAACTGGAAAAGTGCAATGTAGTAATCCCATCAAAATCCATTAAATACGTTGATTCCCGTTACAGGGCTGATTATATTAAAAAGCTTGGGGAAGCGAATATAAAAATATCACCGTCCAGCACGCTTATAGAGCCTGTTGATGCTGATAAAATATCCATAACAAAACTTTTAAACTACATTATTTCTAATGAATATGACATAAAGAAATATACTGTGGTAAATACAAGCCAGAAAACACTTGATTAATAAAAGTTATATCCGTTAATTATATTATTAACAGATAAACTATGACAATATATATGTATGTCCTTGCTTATAAAATGAATGGCAAATTCTGGGCACTTACGGACAAAGAAAAAGAAAATGTAAACAGCAACATTATACATTTCATTAATAATTACAGAAAAAACCTTATCAGCATAAAATACTACAAATCAATAAGGCATGACAATGATATCCTTATCTGGTCAGCCTCTGACATGCCGATTAACCTTGAAGGACTAAAGGAAGGAATAAACTCTGCCATTGGAATCTATGGAAAAAGTGAATACAGCATGTTCTCACTCTACGAGCATTCTCCATATGTAAATGCAACAAACAGCCTGGAAGATACCTTGAAAACAGAACCCAAAAAATATTTTGTGGTATACCCTATGAGCAAGGATAGGGAATGGTACCTGATCAATTATGAAGAGAGAAAAAAGATACTGGCGGGACACATAGGAACTGCCAGAAGCGACAAGGAAAGCCCTGGAATAATATCCTATACAACATACTCATTCGGATTGGGAGACCAGGAATTTGTGGTTCTTTATGAACTGGATGACCTTGCTGCATGGTCACATGTAACAGAAAAATTGAGGGAAGTTATGGCAAGAAAATGGATAATAAATGAAGCCCCGATATTTGTTGGAATATACAATGGGGATAAACTGGTGATTTAAGATGTCGATAAAAAATTATTTCAGGGGTTCTGATTATTTTAATCAGCCACAGGAACTGGAAAACCTTACGCCAGAGAAACTTACTGCCTTGAAGGAAAAATATCCTGTAATTGATGTACGCACTGGCTTTGAATACAGGCATGGGCATATAAAGGGTGCTATACCCTATAAACTTGGAAAAGAAGATGAAATAGAGAAAAAATTTCCAAAGGACGAACCTATTATTCTTATATGCAAAACCGGTCACCGTAGCCGTGCAGCGGCAAACAGGCTTGTTAGGAAAGGATATAAAAAGTTATACCACCTTGAAGGCGGTATGGATAAATGGAGAAAGGAAAATTTTCCAGTAGAAAAATAATTTATGCTAATCCAAGTTGTTCCAGTTCATTCTTTTCTTTGGATTTCTTTTTAAGTATATATCTTGTTATATAACCTGCAATGGCATTTGCAGTTTTTTTCGTTACAGTTTTCTCTATAAAACTGTGTAAAATCTCCTTATTATGGTTAAAATCCTCATTGAAAAGATCCTTGTTATTATCAACTAATTCTTCAGAAATTCTTTTTATGTTAGACGGTCTTATGCTTCCCATTAACACATTATTTTAAAACAATATATAAACAATTTCATTTATGAATCTGGTTGAACTGGAAAAATGAAAATTTATAAAAATAATTATTCCTTTGGAGGAACAACTGTAACTGGAATATTGGAGTGTGCTATAATTCCAGAACTTACAGACCCTAGTATGAGTTTACTGAAACCATGCAATTTCCTTGTGCCTGTGACTATTAAGTTAATTCCTTTCTCCTCTGCTGTTTTTAGAATGATTTTCGGTATCTCCTCTCCATTAGAACTTATCTTTATAAGTTCGTATTTAGCTTCTTCTTTATCCAGAACTTTTTTTGCTTTTTCCAGGATCTGGTCGGCAGTTTTATCCTGCCCTTCATAAACAGATTGTGGTATATAGGAATCGAAGCTCGCACTGATTCCAACTATTGTGGGTATAACATAAACAATATAATATTCATCAACAGTGCATTTTAATTCAAGGGCATATTTAAGCGCCTCTCTAGCCCCCTCTGATCCATCATATGATACTAAAACTTTCATTAGAAATAATCAGACAGAAGTATTTAAATTTATTTAATAATTATGTTGCTTGCACCGGTACACCGGATACTTATGCCCTTTGCAGCCATAAATAATGGTTTAATAATAAAATAGGTATTTATATTAAAAAATAATACCAAATATACATTTATATTTGAGGTGACATATTGAAACGAAGTTCAAGAGATTGGAAAAAGAAAGGAAACATGCGTTGGAAATGGAGAAAAAAGAAAATAAGAAGATTAAAGAGAGCCAGAAGAGCAAGCAAGCAATAATGCCATAGGTTTTTCTATGGCTGCCTTCCATTATGTTAATGCATATCATTTGTTCATTGTTAGTTAACAAATTCCTATTTTAAAAAGTTTTTATATAGAACAGTTATACTTGTATTAGAAATGAAAACTAAGGCCACTATAGGAAATTATACTGTGCTTTTAAAATCAAACCTGGCCCAGGCGATCAAGGTTCTTTATAATACAAGGAAAGTTATATATTATCCAGCAAACAGGGACTATCCAAAATTAAGTGAAGCACTGGATATATTTAAATTAAATATAAACAGCATGGAAGACAAGGGGGCCAGGGTAGCTATTGCCTTTAATGGGAATTTTATATATAAAAAACTGGACACTGACAAAAAAAATAGCCTTATACATTTTCTGGACTTCCTGCTTCTGATCCCACCTCCAAAATTTTCAATAAGGAAAGGCAAAAACACTGCAATAATTAATGAAATAACAGTCCCAAAACTATCTTCAATACTGGATTCGGTGCTTAACTTTAAATTTCCCAGATACTGGATAGATAAACAGAAAGAATATGAATCAATATCTATTGCCATAATGAGGATAATAAATGAAAGTGACAATAATCAGAGTTTGCCGGAACCACTATGGAAAATTGAGCAAAATTTAAAAGAAAAAGATATTGAATCTATAAAGTTTTATACAGCTCAAATAAAAGAATGGATATCTATGGGATTAATTTTATGATTGCTCTTTCTTTGCTTCTGGCAATATGAGTTTAGGCACGCCATGGACATGCTTATAGGATGCTAAAGCAATTTCTTCCAGGGTTAACCCCTTTGTTTCTGGCGTAAAGAATATTGTAAATACAAAGGCCAGAACCATTAAACCGAGAAGGATAAAGAAGAACGATGATTTGCCCAGTGATGCACTTATAAGCGGAAACATGAACGCAGCAAGGAAAGAAGCTATCCTTGTTATGCCTGTAGCACCGCCCATGGATGAAGACCTCAATTTTGTTGGAAGCAGTTCTATTGCGTATAATCCCATGGTATCACCGGGACCAAGGTTGCCTATGCCATAGTCAATCACAAATGCTGCAATTCCGATAATTATCCCTATGCTTGCTATCGCACTGGATGCAATAAAGAACATAGCCATGGCTATTGCCATTCCACCGAATCCTAAAGCCTGCAAAGGCCTCCTGCCAAGCCTGTCATTAAGCATTACTGCACCGAATGCACCGAGGAATCCAACCGGCATGTTAAATATAAGGGAAAACAGTAGTGAAGAACTATGTGATATTCCCAGTGTAGTTAGTATAATTGGTGAATAAAGGCCTATACCATATCCAGCTATATCATAGAGTATCCACTGGAACCATATAATAGCCGTACGTTTTCCATATTCCCCCTTAAATAGTGCTGTGAATGAACCGGCGGCGATATTTTCTTCCTTCTCCCTTTCAGCTATTATAGCTTTTATATCCTCTTTTGTAATCCCTACCCGTTCTGCTATTGAATCCAGGTCTTTTGCGGATAATTTTGATTTGCCCGGCTCCAGTATATCCCATCTCACAGATTCT
>JAKBQO010000039.1 GCA_021835185.1 Thermoplasmata archaeon | reverse complement strand
AAACAATAAAAGCGTTCTTTTTGTCAGCGAAAAAAATGCGGCAATCGAGGTTGTCAGGAAAAGGCTTGATGAAGCTGGCCTCGGTGATTTCATATTGAATTTCCACGGGAATACACCGAAATCAGAAGTTATTAAATCATTATACAGGTCAGTTGAAAATAACGGGCACGTACAACGACTTCTGGCTCCCACAGACAGATATTCTGGCGTTCTCAACACATATGTCCAGGCCGTCCATATGAAAAGAGGCAATATTGCACGGAGCATCTATGAGGCATGTCAGGGAGAACTTGAGAACAATGGCAGCCCGGGCATAAAAATAACCCACAAGCTCCTGGATATACCCAGAGATGAGCTTGAATCACTTGAATTTCAAATTTCAGAATTCAACGATTACCTCGACATAATAGAAAATTATGGGCAGATTCCGGAAAATTTTAGAATAGATAGATATCGGGAAGATCCCGAACGCTACTACAAGGGAATAGAGTTGATCCAGGATTCCATTGGACAGATAGAGGACATTGCACCTTCTCTAAGACAAAGTATAGGAATCGATTTACAATCTACTGATGACCTGGACAAACTTTCCAGGTTCCTGTCACTTATTAATCCGGAGGTACACCTTGAAGAAACATATCTGGATCAAGCTTTCATAGACGAAGCTTATAGCCTGCTTGATTCCCGCGAAAAGGCGATGCAGGAACTGGATTATATGATGGGAATATTCCTGAAGAAGAGGAAATCCGAGTTTCTTGCTATGGATCTAAAATCCATGAAAAGGGATCTGGAGGAAAATTATTCATCTAGATGGAAAAGACATTCAGCCGAATATAAAAAGCTTTTAAATGAAATCATGAAAAATACAGCAGATCAGTCTAGAAAACATTATGAAGAAATTATTGAAGATATCGGGTATGCCCTGAAAATTCAGGAAAAGAGAAATTATCTTTCAAAGATTGAGGAGAGTATATCATTAAAGAATATAGATCCCAAGGATGTGTCTGAAAAGATAAGATACGCTAAACAGATCATTTCAATTTATCCCGAAAATAATATGTCTGATGGCATGGCACGTCTAATATCTGGCTCGGACAGCATTGAATATCTTGATAAAATAAAATCGGTACATGAATCACTTATGAAAGGCATTAATTACCTTTCTGACATATTTCCATCATTTAGCGAACTCACTGGATCCACGTTTACCGAAATAGATAAAGCTGTGCAAACTGCATCTTTGATTGATATTGACAGATACGTTAAATTCAGGGAACTTTATGAGGGCCTCAAGTCCTCAGGTGTTGATATTACTCCACTCCTCAACAGTCAAATTCATATGGATTCTGTCCTGCATGCATTCAAAAAGGCATTTAATCACGAATTTGCAACATATTATATCAGAAATGATGACAACCTGAAAAATTTCAGGACTTCATCCAACGAGAGAATTATAGGGATGTTTATAGACTATGACAAAAAGAGGATAGACATTAGCAGGGCAAATCTGGTAAGTGAGTTGACAGAAAGGCGCAGGGAAGCCCTGGCCAAATATCCGGGGTCATCTATGATAATAAAAACAGAAAATGCCAAAAAAAGATTCCAGAAGCCTTTAAAAATACTTTTCAGCGAACTTGTAGATATAATGCCTGCTCTAAAACCCTGCATAATGATGAGCCCCAACAATGTGAGCGCTTATCTAGATAGTAAGTTTTCATTTGACCTGCTTATATTCGACGAGGCATCTCAAATAACTCCTCCGGAGGCCGTGGGATCACTCATAAGGGCAAAACAGGTTATTGTATCGGGAGATACACAGCAATTACCTCCCACTTCATTTTTTGAGAACATAAATGTCTCTAAATATGAGGATGATTATGTTGTACTGGACAATATACTTGACCAGTATGATGCCATAGGGCTCTCAAAAATTTCACTGAAATGGCATTACAGGAGTGTTGATGATAGGCTGATAGCATTCTCAAACAGGTATTTTTATGATAATTCCCTTGAAACTTTTCCATCCTCATACAAGAAATCTAATGATTCTGGAATTCAGTTTATACGTACTGACGGTGTATACAGCCGGGGTAAAAGCAAGACAAATAACGCCGACGCAAACGAGGTTGTGAGGATTATCAAGGAAGAACTTTTGAACACAAGTTCAATAGGCATTGTAACCCTCAGCGAGGCACAGAGATCTGCTGTTGAAGAAACATTGAATTCATATTCCAGGAATGATTCTGTATTTGCAGAACTACTAAACAGCGGAGAAATTTTTGTGAAAAACCTGGAGAATGTTCAGGGTGACGAAAAGGATGTGATAGTACTCAGTACAGGATACGGGAGGGATGAAAATGGCAGGATAACAATGAATTTTGGACCTATAAACACTACAGGTGGAGAGAAACGTCTTAATGTAGCCATAACCCGGGCGAGAAAGAAATTCATAGTGGTATCATCCATGGATCCGGAAGACATAAAAACGCCTGATAATTCCGGAAAAGGACCTGAACTTTTAAGACAATATATGATTTATGCAAAAAATGAGGGTAACGACAGTCATCTCCAGGAATTCAGAAATGACGATGCAATAATAAATGATATAGCTGCAAAACTGGAGGGAGAAGGCTACCAGGTCGGAAGGAATGTAGGTTATTCAATGAATAACATACCCCTGGCTGTAATAGACCCTGATGACAGTAATCATTACATACTTGGAATTGAAACAGACGGGAGAATATATAACAGCATGAAAACTGCATCTGAGAGAGACCGCATAAGGAAAAACATATTGGAAGCACGGGGCTGGAATATGTACCGTATATGGTCCATAGATTATATTAAAAATCCAGAAAAAGTCCTTCATGACATAATAAATTCGGTTTCCCGGTTCAAAAAAGAGCCTCCCGCCTCAAATTAGAGCACAAAATCACTCATTTTTTTAACATTTGGAGTGTGTATTTCCATTTAACAATATAGTGGATATAAGGTGCCTAAAGTCTTATAGTTAACCACATGACGGCTGATACATGACCGGTAGTTTGAATAAATTACCTTGTAATAATTTTTTACCACTTCTATTAACAAAGCGAATAAAAAAAGAGTTGATACTCCTCAGATTATCGTTCCTAAAATTTCAAATAACCTGATAGGTAATACACAATTAATGTTTCTATTGAATAAAAACTCCACTAATATGGGCATTACTGGAATAGACATAGTATATGCTACAGCAAATATTGATATAAATATAAATCGAATTAAAAAATATCAAAAAAACATTAATGATTCTATTAAATAAATTAAAGGAGCGCTGGGAGGGAGATTTGAACTCCCGGGCACTTACGTGCACAGGTTTTCCAGACCTGCGTCTTACCAGGCTAGGCTATCCCAGCTTTAACCCATAATATATTTTTGTTATAATATCCTTTCGAATAATGGTATGGTTACACTTTTTTCTATTCCTTCCATTGTCCTGAGATGTTCCAGCACGAATTTGGAAAGGTCTTTCATTGTTTTCTGGGCAGTCAATAGAACTATATCCCAGTCCCCTGTAACTATGGATGCCGAAATTACATTGTCCATCCTTGAGAGATTAACACAGAGTGTTTTCTGATCTATAGATGCTTTGGGATTGTACTGTATCATTATATACGCAAGAACAGAATATCCCAGTTTTTCATAGTTCAGGTCAACGGTGTATTTTTTTATAAAATTATCCTTTCTCAGGCGTTCCATCCTCTCAAAAATAGTAGCCCTTGGGATCTGGAGAGCGTTAGAAATATCTGAAATTTTGTCCCTTCCGTGTTCCTTCAGATATTCAATTATTTTCATGTCTTTTTTATCAATATTATCAAGCATAAAATCAAAATGATATGGTACTATATAAAAGATTTGTTTTAAAAACGGAAAATCAAGTAAAATGTTTATAAATTGCGAAATAATGTATATGTTATGGAAACTATGAATCAAAATGATGAATATGTGAAAGAAGAAATAGAGAGATCGATGAAACACCTTTCTGATCCAAAGGTACAGCATGCAATCAAAGTACAGAGCTATATTCGGTCTTATGTTACAGATTTCCTGAGGGAATCAGGGTATACAGAAATTGCACCAATAATAATTTCGCCACTTACAGACCCTCTTAACCATCCTGTGTATGACCCTAAAATACATGCCTACGGTGGTGATATGTGGATAACACAGAGTATGATATTCCATAAGCAGATTGCGGTTCAGGAACTGAAAAAAATATTCATAATGTCACCAAATGTAAGACTGGAAACGGAGGAGAAGTCACAATCAGGTAGGCATCTTTATGAATTTACGCAGATAGATGTGGAAGCCTTTGAAAAATCTAGGGAAGAAATGATGTCACTTGCAGAGGATTTGATAATATATACAATTTCAAGAATCAAGAAAGAACATCAAGAAGAGCTAGAATATTTTCACAGATCACTTCCAGACTACACAAAGCCATTTCCAGTAATAACATATGAAGATGCTGAGAAAAAGTATGGCAAAGGATTCGAAACGCCCCTGTCAAAGGAGGCAACATCTCCCGTTTGGATAATTGACATACCCCTTAAGGAGAGGGAATTTTATGATAGGGAATATCCAAACAAGCCTGGAGTACTAAGGGATATGGATCTTATATGGCCTGAGGGCTTTGAGGAAGCATCATCAGGAGGAGAAAGAGAATATGAGCTGTCACAGATACTGGACAGGATTCACAAAAAGGGTCAAACTGAAGAACAGTTTAAATGGTTCATAGAACTGGCAAAGGAGGGAATAAAACTTACGACAGGATTTGGAATAGGGATTGAAAGATTTACCAGATTTGTCTGTGGAGTTCAGAAAATAGAGGATGTTACAACATTCCCAAAGATTCCTGGAAGGATCTCCCTTTAATTATTCTATAATTTTATACAATTATAAATTTTATTCCTGACAAAGTTTTTTATATTCCTTTATATTAGGCAATTTATGCCATTATATTCCATTTGCACAACATGTTATAATTCTGTTTCATGTGTAGATGGCTTTATGGAACCTTTTACAAAATTGAGCAATGACTACGAACTTGTAATTGTTGATGGAGGATCAAGCGATGAAACATATGAAAAATTGTTACAATATTCCAATTTAAACAATTTTAAACTTATAAGGCAAAAATGCAGCCGTGGAAAGGGAAGACAAATTGCAATGGAAGCGTCATCTGCACCGGTTGTTGCCCATGTGGACTTTGACGTTTCATATTTGGATCTTGCCGGGCTTTTAAACCTCTATGAAAAAATCAACGTAGATAGGATTTACCATTTTAATCCTGTTAACCCGGATTGTGGAACGCCAGTAATAATTGGAAACAGGAAATTATTCAATATCCTGAAAGGATTTGGAGATGTCAATGCACATGATGATATGTATTTTTTCAAGAAGGCAGACAGCGTGAATTTAAGAGTGCACATAGGGCTTAATTTCAGGTATATGTGCTTGAAAATTAAGGATGTGTCATCAAGCACAGAAAAGAGATACTCAAAAAATTTTCTTAGCCGATTGAATAGACGAATTTTGCTAACCAGGGACTTATTGTTTGTCTCCTCTGGCAATTATAATACAGTAAAAATGGAATATAAATTGAGAGGTTGGAGAATCATTATTGAATTAATACCAGAATATATTCTAGGAAAATTGTTGCTTCCGTCTGTGAAGGCAGAAAAGCTTAACAAAGCCATACCAGAGATAAGGAAAAGATATAAAGAATATTTAGAAGAAAATAATAGGCATTATAATTCACAAGATCTTGTTTACAATAATAAAAATAATAATTCCTAGATTATATTTCCGGATTCAAATTTTTTCTATCCATTTCGGATAATTCATGGTGGAAAACCGGAATATTGTATGTAACAAGTTCCCTTGAAATGTTTTTTATCATAAAAATATACCTTCCATTTAATTGATACATAATATGGGTTTGAATTATGTTGTATATTTCAGTATCTCAAATTACAATAATTAAGCGCTGGGAGGGAGATTTGAACTCCCGAGCTATTTCTAGCAGTAGATTTCGAATCTACCGTCTTACCGGGCTAGGCTATCCCAGCTTACTCCCATATTCTTATTTTTTATTTAATTTTTCATATTCTTTCTTCATGCATCTGTCCATAACAACTTCCATTCCCATTTCCACGGCAAGTTTTTTTGCAACCTCATTTATTATTCCTTCCTGCATCCATATTACCTTTGCCTTGCCCCTGGAGTCCATTACTATATCCTCAATAAATTCAGGTCTTCTAAATATATCCACAACATCAATATTTCCTTCAATAGATTTGACATCACTGTATACCTTTTTTCCCTGCCATTCCTTGAGCATGGGATTTACCGGTATAATATTGAATCCGTTGTTCATCAGGTAGATAGCTACCTGATAGCTGTACCTGTCCGGTTTGTCTGAAATTCCCACTACAGCAATATCCTTATATTTTTTCAATATCTCTTCAATAGACATAGTATTGAATTGCTAAAGTAATTATTAAGTATATCTCTCTGGAATTTTCCATTCATACGTTAATTGACGAAGTCAACAAGATTTAAATATCGTTTTGAAATAAAGTACTATGTTCTGTCCAAAATGCGGTGCACTTATGGCACCTTCTAGAGATAAATATATTTGCAACAGTTGCGGCAATGAGATTCTTAAAGCCGGGACTGCAGATCAGAAAATCATAACAAAGAGTTCGGACAAAGAAATAATAATGGTTGCCAAGGAAATAAATGCAGAACCGCTGGACAGTGATGCTGTTTGCCCTGTATGCCACCATATGGGTGCATATTACCTTTTAAAACAGACCAGATCAGCAGATGAACCTGAAACGAAATTCTATACATGTGAGTCTTGTGGCCACAGATGGAGAGAATATTAATCCTCCTTTATAGCAGTCCACAAAATGTTATATAACATATTTTGATATTTGCTTATGGTTTTAGATAACTTATCAGAGTCACTTAAGGGCATTATGCGGAAAATATCAGGATCAAGTTATATCGACAAGGATACAATTAAGGAGGTTACAAGAGATATCCAGAGGGCGCTTCTTAAGGCCGATGTCAATGTGAAACTGGTTCTTAAACTTACAAATACAGTCCAGGAAAGGGCATTAAATGAAAAGCCACCAGCTGGAATGGTAGCACAGGACTATATAATCCGTATAATATATGAAGAACTTCTAAAGATTCTTGGAATAGATTCCAATTTTGACCTCGAACCTCAGACAATTATGCTTGTGGGTTTGTATGGAAACGGAAAAACAACGACTGCAGGAAAACTTGCCAGACTGTTCATGAAAAAAGGACTTTCAACAGGGTTAATTGCTGCCGATGTCCACAGGCCTGGAGCATATGAACAGCTAAGCCAGATATCAAAAGAAGTAAATGCAGGATTTTATGGTGAGAACGGAGAAAAAAATGCGCTAAAAATAGTCCGCAATGGAATGAAAGAGCTTGCCGATTACAAAATAAAAATTATAGATACCAGTGGCAGGGACTCACTGGATCAGGAATTAATAGATGAGGTACATGAAATAAAGGACAAAATTAAACCTGACGCTGTGCTTTTTGTGATAGATGCCACACTTGGGCAGCAGGCAGGTCCACAGGCTAAAACTCTCCATGACGCAGTGAACATCAATGGTGTCATAATTACAAAAATGGATGGAACGGGAAAGGCTGGAGGCGCCCTTAGCGCTGTTGCTGATATAAAATCACCAGTATATTTCATAGGTACTGGAGAACATATGGATGATATACAGATATTTAATCCCAAAAAATTTCTATCAAGGCTTCTTGGCATGGGAGACATTGATTCTCTAATGGAAGTGGTTGAAGAAACAAATATCACAGAAGAGGAAGCAGAAGCATCACTGGATAAACTTATGTCCGGAAAATTTGACCTCAAAGATATGTATGATGTCTGGGAGAAATTTGCAAAACCTGGGTTGCTCAAAAAATTCTTTGGTTCACTTCCACTTGCAAAAATGCCAGGTGGAAACAAGCTTGACGATTCACAACTTGACCAGGCCGATGAAAAACTGAGACTTTACCGTATAATACTGGATTCAATGACATACAACGAACTGGAAAACCCTGATGTACTGAACGCAAAACGGATAAAAAGGATAGCTGCTGGTTCAGGCCAGGGAGAAAAAAATGTACGCCAGCTCTTGAAAGAGTACAATGCCATGAAAAAGAACATGAAAGCAATGAAAAAGAATAGGAATTTCAAAAAAATGTTAAAAAGCCAGCTCAAGGGAGGCAATTTCAGCCTCGATGATCTGGAATCAAAAATTTAAATTAGACCTTCCAGCTGAGATACAAGTTCAGGATATTTTAACTGAACTCCCTTAAGTATTTCCTCAACTGAGATATTGGTCATTTTTACATCTGCCACAACGTCCACAAGCTTGTCAAGTGTCTCATCCGAGAGTGTACCCAGTTTTTCCTTTGCAAACCAGTTTCTTAGATGCTTTCTCTCAAACTTGTCCTTTACCATGAGGTCATAATTTTTCATCATTTCCTCAGAAAAGTTGTTTTCATCAATGGCTTTCTTTGATACCTGGGCAGCAAATTTTCCTGATATCATACCATTGGCTATTCCACCACCGGTTATGGGGTCAATTAACCTTGCTGCGTCACCGATCGCAAGAAGCCCGGGGAGGCTCATCTTATCCTTTACTTGGTTAACGGAAACGCCACCGCTTATTTGCTGTATTATCCTTCCTTTGCTATATGCCGGGTGTGATTTGATCCATGAATCAAGGTAATTTTTAACGTCCAGCCTGTCCTTCATACGTGTAATTGTAACACCGATACCAACGTTAGCCTCATGGGGTCCCTTAGGAAATACCCAGAGGTATCCAGCCGGAGCTATAGAACCAAGATAGAAATCTGTGAAATCTTCATTGGAATCCACATTTTCCATTCTGTACTCCAGTGCAGAAATAATATCGTTTTTCTTCAATATTACAGATTTCAGTCCAGCCCAGCGAGAAAATTCACTTTCAAAGCCGTCTGCAGCAATGACCATTTTTGCACGTACTTCGACCTCTTCCCCATTGTGCCGAATCTTGGCTCCTACCACGCGGTTGCCTTCTTTTATGACAGCTGTGGCAGGAGATTTTATCCATATGTCCGCACCTTCAGTTGCTGCAAGTGTAGCAATATGCTTATCAAATTTGTCCCTCTCAATAACAAATCCAACCTCATTACCTGCGCTCTCTGCAGTAAGCGTTATAGCTTTTTTCTCAGAGGGACCATATATCCTTGCACCCTTAACCTCATCAGAAATCCAGTGTTCCTGAGGTTTTAAATCTACTTCAGGCATCCATGCCCTGGAAACCCCCTCACCACATCTTACCGGTGATCCAATGTCTGGCCGCTTTTCCACAACCAATGTTTTAAGACCATATCTTGAAGCATATCTGGCAGCTGAGCTACCCGCAGGTCCAGCGCCAATTACAAGAACATCATAGTTTAGCATGGAACCACTCCGCTGATATTGCCCCCGTCGGGCATCCTATTACACAAAATTCGCATTTTATGCATTTGTCTTCATTGATGGCTATAACTGTTTCGTCCAAATTAATCGCGTCGGTGGGACACATCCCAACACAGGCACCGCAATAATCGCAAAGTCCCCTGTCTACGTCCATCTCGCTCTTAACCTTTACTTCCATAAGCGTAAAAGCCACATAACTATATCTATTTTTTGTTTTGCTGGATAATACCTGAATATAGTATCCAAATAGTCTTAGATTTCTGATATTACTTCAGCTGATGTAACTTATTATTTTATTGCTATTTACGTTGTTTTTCATGTACCATTTAATCCAAATCAATAGTGAATAAAAGTAAGGTCGAGAATATCAGGGTAAATGGAAAAGCTGTGTAGAACCATATCAGATATATTAGAAAGGATTATGATGATCCAAACAACTTTTCTATACACGTTGTGCATTTCGTATACATTGGAACAGAGCCTGTGTGTGGTGATTTTTCGTTGACTAAGACCTTTGTCATGAACGAGAAGATGAGACTCTATTATGCCTTCAAAAAATTCTTTTCCTTTCACTGTACAGGAAAATACCTGTATATCGGAAGGATAGAGTTAAGGCAGCAGAGAAATGATGTAATATATAGGTATTTCCAAATTTCCTATAATAGGTAATATTTAACCAATATTAAATTTGTGTGACAAAGCATATCAATTTATATAAAATTTATAGCAATATTAATATATTATAAGAAACTCCCTCCTAATGGATAAATACGAACCTACTGTGGAGAAAAAGTATCAACTCAAAAAAGGGGCTGTGGGAAAATGGCATGCCGTTTTTCAGGCCTATACGCATGTTGCGCCGTCTGGAGATATAGGAATACTGCTCACAGGTGTTGCTCTCTTTGCGCTCGGAGCCTCACCTCTGGCTGTTTTGCTTTCATGGGTTATTTACCTCTTAATGGTTAATACCAATTACCGATTCAGTAAAAGGGTGTCACATGCTGGCGGTTATTATGCCATAGGAGGACATGGTATGGGTGGTTTTTATGGGTTTATGAATGGTTGGATATATCTTCTTGATGAAATGATTATATATCCCAGTTTCGGGCTTTTGGGCTTTGCCTCTGTTGTATTTCTCTTAAGCCCTGCAATTTCCTCCATACCATTTGTATGGATACCTCTCATCATAATTCCATTTGCAACAGGACTGCTCTTCAATTATTTTGGAATCAAGCCTTCGCTAGTTTATCTTCTTATTACAGCATCTGTTGAGGTAATATTCCTGCTTTCCACAAGCTGGTATATTATACTAACAATGGGAGCCGCAAACACAATCAGTGTATTTTCACTCACTGGAATAAATGTGGTTCCGTTTATTTTTGCCTTGCTATATGGCATAGAGGCATACGGGGGACTTGGAACAGTTATAGGCATTAGTGAAGAAACAAAGGAATCTAAATTCAATGTGCCGAGAGCTATTATAATAGCATCAATTCTGGCAGGCGCCACACTTATATCGGCAATGTATGCATTAACAATAGCCTGGGGACCAACAACTATGGCAAGTTATGCAACTTCACCTGATCCAGGCCTGATCATATGGCACAGATTTTTTGGACTTCCAGGTGAAATAATACTGCTATTCTTCATACTTAACGGATATATTGCCTATACTGTTGCTAACCCAATTGTCCAGTCCCGGGTAATATATGCAATGGCAAGGGATGGTGTATTCCCCAAATGGTTTGCTGTTACAC
>JAKBQO010000038.1 GCA_021835185.1 Thermoplasmata archaeon | reverse complement strand
TCTGAAGATGGATAACAACCATAAGGGCTTTAAGAGATGAACTGAAAACCTTAAAAGAGAAAGAATCAATCGATAAAACAACATACCGCAAATATTACAGAACCATAAAGAGCGGGTCTTTCTCTTCAAGGGCACAGCTTGTTTCTCACCTTAAAACGGAATCATTGATAAAGGAGGATAAACATGAAAACGACACCAGTACTTAAAAGAAGAAATCTGGGCATAACAGACTACCAGAAACGATACAGATTATTAAAGTCAAACGTGACACGTGCAGTTGTAAGGCCAACAAATAAAGGACTCATGATTGAATTTGTTGATTACAGCCCTTCTGGAGACCTGGTAAAGGTTACTGTTACAGACAAGACACTGCAAAAGGAATACGGAGTATATGGCAATAACATTCAGGCTATGTACCTTGCCGGCTACCTTGCAGGCAAAAAGGCAGCAGAAAAGGGAATAGAATCAGCAATATTTGATACAGGAAGGTATAAATTTATACACGGAGGCCGATTAGCTGCAGCATTGAAGGGAATAGTTGATTCCGGGATAGAAATACCTGCCAGCGAGGATGTATTCCCTGACGAATCCAGGATAAATGGTGAACATCTCAAAAATAAGGTGGATATTTCAAAATACGTTAAAAAAGGTGAATAATTATGGATGAAGAATGGATTCCGAAGACGGAACTTGGAAGGCTGGTTGCAAATAACGAAATTCAGAGTATAGGAGATGCTTTACATACAAAGCTTCCACTTCAGGAATATCAAATAGTTGATTATCTAATTCCTGATCTGCAGGATGAGGTAATTAACATAGAGAGAGCCCAGAGGATGACTGACTCCGGGAGAAGAATGAATTACTCAATTACTGCAGTAGTAGGCAACGGAAATGGATATGTTGGTATCGGAAGGGGCAAGGCAAAGGAAGCTGCTCCAGCAATAAGAAAAGCAATTAACAATGCAAAAACAAATATCATAGAAATTAAAAGAGGGTGTGGATCATGGGAATGCGGATGTGGAAGGCCACATTCACTCCCATTTGAAATCATTGGAAAATCAGGTTCAGTTGTGGTTAAATTAAAGTCAGCCCCCCAGGGAGTCGGGCTTGCTGTCGGTGATGTAGTGAAAATTATACTTAAGATGGCAGGAATAGAAGATGCATGGGGATTCGCATCAGGCCACACAAAAACAACAGTAAATTATGCACTTGCAACATTTGATGCACTTAAGAAAACTGTATCGATGAAGATGAATTCGCAGATTAATCTAACAACGCCCATATACGTAGGAGGAATAGAACATGATAGCAATAATAAGAATTAGAGGAAGCACTGGCATAAAGCCATTTGCAGGGAAAACGGCTGAACTGCTGAACCTTAACAGGATTAACCATATGGTTCTGTTTCAAGAATCTGAAAGTTTAAACGGTATGTTGAACAGGGTCAAAGATTATGTAACATGGGGGGAGGTTGACACTGAAACCCTTGAGTTGCTTCTTAAGGAAAGGGTACTCCTTAATGGAAGGAAAAAATTGACGGAAGATTATCTAAAATCATCCGGTTACTCTTCTATAGAAGAGCTGGCAAAGGCTTTGTCAGAAAACAAAGTAAAGATAAAAGACCTTCCTGATGTAAAACCTGTAATAAGGCTCAATCCGCCAAAGGGCGGTTATGAAGCAATACAGAAGCCATTCCATCAGAATGGTTCTGCAGGTTACAGGGGCAGCAAGATTAATAACCTTATTAGGCGCATGATTGTTCCAGGGGTAGATTTAAATGGTAAGGACAAAAACTAAAAAATTAAGAGGAGGCCATTATGGCAGAGGCATGAAATCCGGAAGAGGAAAAGGAAAGCGTGGAGGAAGCGGTATGGCCGGGCTTGGCGGGCATAAGAAAATATGGCTGATCATTCACGACAAGAACCATTACGGTGTCCATGGATTTACAAGCCATTCAACTACATATGAAAATCCTATAACACTCAGACAGCTGAATGATAGGTATGAAGTGCTCAAAGCCAGCGGATATGTAGAAAATGACGTTATAGACCTGGAAAGTGCTGGATACACAAAATTACTGGCAAGCGGAAATTTTGAGATCAAATGCAAAATCAAAATTCCCAAGGCTACCGAAAAATCTATTAATAAGCTTTCCAATCATGGTATCACGATAGAACATGACTGAAATCCGTAGAAATAAGGGAGCGGCTATCCCAGTAATATTCATATTCGCTCTTTTTATTGTTGTATTTTATTATTTTTCTCATTATACAGGACTAAAGCTGTTCATACTGGGCTTGTTATCATCCCCATTATTTATTATTGCATACCTGTTATTGAGTTATAAAGGACCGAAGAAGAGCAGGCTATATGGGCTGGAAAATCTTACCGCAAAGTTGCCTGCAATTAAGAAGGCTAAGGGACACGTACCGTTTAAATATAAATTGATGTGGACTGCTGTAGTAGTGCTGATATATTTTGCACTAACGAATATCTACATATATGGATTAAACACATCGAAAACAGTGGATGTTTTTGCTTCATTCAGGGCAATATTCGCCGGTGCATCAGGTTCATTAATGGATCTTGGCATAGGCCCAATAGTCACAGCCAGTATAGTAATGCAGCTTTTCGCCGGAGCAAAAATATTTAACCTGGATCTGAGTGATTCCAGTGATAAGGCTATTTATCAGGGTTTCCAGAAACTTCTGGTAATAATAATGATATTTGTTGAAGCTATACCCCAGGCCTTTGGATTTCTGGTACCTGATGCAGGGCTTGTCTCAAACATAGCCCATGTTGTTCCTGGATACGGTGAGTTTCTGGCACAATCAATAATTATATTGCAGCTATTCTTTGGATCATACCTTGTATTTCTGATGGATGAAGTAGTATCAAAATACGGTATAGGTTCTGGAATTTCGCTCTTTATAGCAGCAGGTGTGTCACAGCAGTTGTTTACCGGCACATTTAACTGGATTCCATCAACTATAACTTCTCCATTATCATTATCTAATCCTCCTGCCGGAGCAATACCAAAGGCACTTTACCTGTTTATCAATGCTCCCGGTTCATATCTAACAAATACAGGAATGGAGCAGATTCTTTTCGCACAGCCAAATCCTATGATTGCACTGGTTGGAACCCTGCTTATATTCTTTGTGGTTGCATTCTTCCAGAGTAGCAAGATAGAATTGCCTATAGCGCATGAACGGGTGCGGGGAGCACGGGGACGGTATCCTTTGCAGCTTTTATATGCATCTAACATACCGGTAATACTTGCGACTGCCCTGCTGGCAAATATCTCAATGTGGACACTTCTGTTCTGGGATAGTCCGGTCTTGAGTAAAATTCCTATACTGGGGCATAGCCATCTCTTAGGTTCGTATGCAAGTGCTGCGCAGATCTCTGCGTTGGGAATATCCAGCACAACTCCCACCGGAGGTCTCGCGTATTATCTGTATACGCCTAACGGCTTATCGGACTGGTTGTTCCCCATATTGCAACCATCTGTATCTCAAAGCGTGTTATTGGGTCACACGCCTGTGGAGGAATTAATACATATTGTGGTATTTATGGTGTTCCTGGTCGGATTCAGTATACTCTTCGCAAAATTCTGGATTGAAACAACCAACATGGGTCCAGATGCAGTTGCGAAACAGATACGGTCCAGTGGCATGCAGATACCGGGTTTCAGAAGAGACCCCCGTATAATGGCAAAGGTGCTTAGCAAATATATACCAGCCATAACCATATTCAGTGGTGCTATAGTTGGTATCCTTGCGGGGGCTGCAGACCTTATCGGGACGGTAGGTGATACCAGTGGAACCGGCTTGCTTCTGGCCGTGGGAATAGTAATCCAGTTCTATGAAGCAATGGGAAGGGAACAGCTTATGGAAATGCATCCTCTGATAAGACAGTTCTTCAATGGTGGATAAAAATGAGAGTAGTTATTTCAGGAATACCGGGTGTAGGAAAATCTACCATACTTGATATGGTTTCAAAGAAGTCTATGTACGAAATTATCAATTTCGGGTCACTTATGTTTGACATGGCCAGAGACCTTGATCTGGTTAAATCCAGAGATGATATAAGAAGGCTCGATGTGGATACTCAGAGAAATCTTCAGAAAAAAACATCCAACCAGCTGGGAAAGATGGATAATATCATTATCGACACACACATGTCAATAAAATCTCCTGCAGGTTACCTTCCGGGGTTGCCAGCATGGGTTCTTAATGAACTGATGGTGTCGTCATACTTTCTCATTGAATCAACTCCTGCAGAAATTAAGCGGCGCCGTGACAATGATTCCACAAGAAGCAGGGATGAAGATACTATCAATGACATAGAAGAACACCAGCAGGTTAACAGGTATTATGCCGCAGCATATTCTGTATACTCTGGGGCCACAATAAAGTATATATACAATCCAGACAATCATCCAGAGATAGCAGCAGAGGCTATTTTGAGAGGTTTATAATATGCAACAGGGAAATAATAGGCCAGCACAGAATCCGCAGATGACTAAGTTCATGATGATAGAGTTTGTTTTCATGTTCGCAGGTCTCGGGTTAATATTCATTATCAGTGATCCATCAATAAGAAATCCTCTGGGGCACTACCTTAATTATGTTTTTATGCCATTATTAGGTTTTAATTACGAACTGCCGATTTTGACTTTAATGCTTACCGGAATAGTTCTGGGTCTTATATCTTCAATACCAAGGTATTTCTTCACTGATTGGCTGAAAATGGGAAAAACACAGATGATTAGTAAGGCATACCAGAAAGCTATGAGGGAAGCGTACAGGTCTGGAGATCGTGCAAGGCAGCAGAAATTACAGAAATTGTCAATGCAGAGGCAGATGGACCAGGCTGCACTTTCAATGAATACAATGAAACCACTTATGGTCACAGAAATATTCTTTTTCCTGATATTTATATGGCTATACGTCTTTATGCTTACAATACACTACCAGTATGTTTCAATGCCCTGGGATTTAAATCTTAACATAGTTACATCAAAAATATATATTATGCCACTGTGGATGGCACTATACACACTTGGAAACCTTGCTGTAGGGTACTTCGTTACCAGCATTATGAAATTTGTGGACTTCACATACAAACTAAGAAAATTAGATGATGATTCAGCGCGTTCACTATGATAATAACAATTAGCGGGGAATCAGGGTCAGGTAAAACCACAGTTGGCAAATTGCTGGCTTCCAGTTTAAATTATAAATTTTTTTCTGGCGGTTATTTTTTCAGGAAGAAAGCTGAAGAATATAACATGGATCTAATTGACTTTAGCAATTATGCGGAGCATCATCCTGAAATTGATAAAGAAGAAGATAGGATGATTGTTGAAGTCATGCAGCAGAAGGACAATATTATACTTGAATCAAGATTATCGGGATATATGGCATATAAGAATAATATAAATGCTATTAAAATCTATTTAAACACAGACCTTGCCACCAGAGTTGATCGATTAGCCAGCAGAGACAAAGGAATAGATAGGGCTGGAATAATGACGCGGGCAAGGTCAGAGTTTTTAAGATATATGATTTTCTATGGAATAGATTACCGGGTTTTTACAAACTATGACTATATAATAGACACAGACCATATATCTCCTGAGAATATTGTTAACGATATAGTAGACTTTTACAATAAATTCGAACCTGATAAAAACAAAGGTTAAAATCAGGTTTATAATAAACTATAATCTATGTATGCTTCAAATTCAACCCCGGAAGAAATAAACGGTTTTATTGTGATAGACAAGCCGAAGGGCCCGACCAGCCACCAGATCGATGCATGGGTAAGGGAAATCACAGGTGAAAAAAGAGTGGGCCATATAGGTACACTGGACCCGAATGTATCGGGTGTCCTTGTAATGGCACTTGGAAAGGCCACAAAACTGATAGATATAGTACACGAAAGGCCAAAAGAATATATATCTGTTATGAGGCTTTACTCCACTGCTGATACAGATAATATAATGAAGGTGTTTAAAGAATTCACCGGGAAGATTTACCAGTTGCCCCCTGTGAGGTCAGCAGTTTCAAGGCAAGTCAGGGAAAGGACCATATATAATATGGATGTACTGGAAATTCAGGAAAAATTAATACTTTTCAGGGTTAAATGTGAGTCAGGTACATATATACGGACATTATGTACGGATATGGGCTATGTAATTGGTACAGGGGCCCAGATGGCAGATTTGAGAAGGCTTTCAACAGGGCAGTTTAATGAATCGCATATACACACCCTGCAGGAACTCAGCGATTCAGTAGTTTTAAAAAAACAGGGAGACACATCATTGTTTGACAATATGGTAATCCCTATGGATTTCGTTTTCGCCGATTCTCCAAAGGTTGTCGTGAAAAATACGGCAATAAAAAATATTATGCACGGTTCTGATATATACCCTTCCGGAATAAAAGCCCTGATAGGGGATATACACAAGGGAAGCCGTGTTGCTATATACTCTGGTGATAATGAGCTGCTTGCCTTTGGCACAATGCTCGTGGACAGTTTAAATGACCTTAAGGCAGTGGACCTTGATGGAATATTGAGTGATAAATATGGAGAAAATAATGTGGTACGGAAAAATAATAGACAAAAAAATATACCTGTACAGAAACCTGCAAAAAGATTACATGAACATATTAGAAAGCCTGAGGCAAGGGATAATCCCGGAAACGGAAGAGACATGTTCAGAAAAAATCCCGGATTTAAGGGAAATCCTTCTAAAATTCGAAAAAGAAAGAATAAATTCTGAATTTTCCCACGATCAGTATATTATAAAAGTTTATTCGGTTAAGAAGGAATTAGAGGAAATAATTAACCTGTATCTGGAGAAACTTGTTTCAATATACACTTTGCTTGATATAAAATATAACAATGATCCCTGCCTTTATTTCTCAAAATTAAAAAATGCAGGATTGCAGGATGTGGATAATGCGGCCGCTGAGATGGGAATCAATATGTGTGGCTTCAGGTCTTATCTGGACAATTATCTGGGCAATGAAATAGAAAAATACATGCCACATACAGTATCATTGATAGGGAAAACACTTGCACTTGACTTTCTTCTTAAATCTGGCAGCCTGGAAAACCTTGTGAAATACCCTGCTGGAACCCTGCAAATACTTGGTGCAGAAAAAGCTTTTTTCAACCACATGAGGAAGGGCACACCACCACCTAAACATGGAATTATTTTTAACTATCCCGGGCTGTCTGCATTGCCACCAAACCAGCGTGGAAAGGTTGCCAGGGCAATAGCAAATAAGATGGCAATAACATTGAAAATGGATTTTTTTAAAACAGATGGAGATACTGAAGGAATGGTAAATGAAATTAAAAAGAAAATGAATATTCAGGTGTAATTTGGCTTTGCTCCTTCCGGTATGTCATCAGGGTATATTCCGGTAAGGCATCCCAGGCATAACTCATTCATCCCTATGCTCTCTTTTAACCCTTCTATTGATATGTAGGCGAGGGAGTCAGCACCTATTTCCTTTCTAATATCTTCTATTGAATTGTTGTTTGCAATGAAATCATCCTTGGTTTTCATATCAACACCAAAATAACATGGGGCTATTATCGGTGGTGAACCCACACGGACATGGACTTCGGTAGCTCCGTCTTTTCTCAGAATTCCTATGATATGCCTCATTGTGTTTCCCCGCACAATGCTGTCATCTACCAGAACAACCCTTTTTCCGTTTATCACGGATTTAATGGTATTAAGTTTGATTTTAATTGCATTATACCTTGATTCCTGGTCAGGAAGTATAAAAGTCCTGTCAGAGTATCTATTCTTGATTAACCCTTCACTGTAAGGTATTTTAGAATATACAGAATATCCAAGTGCCTGTGATCTACCGGAGTCGGGCACCGGAACAACCACGTCTGCGTTTACAGGGTTTTCAGTTGCAAGCCTTACACCTATGTTATACCTGACATCAAAAACTTCCCTTCCGTCAATTATGCTATCGGGCCTGGCAAAATATACATATTCAAACATACAGTGTGATTTCTTATGTTCTATGGTAAAGATGCTCCTGTAGCCTGTTTCCCTGATCTCTATTAATTCCCCGGGTTTTACATCCCGGATAACCTTCCCGGAAACCGTGTCAATTGCTGCACTCTCAGAAGCCACTATATATCCATCATTATTCTTTCCAAGTATGAGTGGCCTGAATCCGAAAGGATCTCTCAGAGCATATAATGTATCATTGATAAGAATAGCCAGCGCATAGGCGCCCTTAATTTTCAGCATAGCTTTTTTAATTCCATCCCTGATGCCGTATTTATTGATCTCACTCACAATTTCTGTGAGCATAACCTCTGTATCGCTGGAGCTATAAAATATGTAACCCTTCTCTTTCAGTTTTTCCCGCAGGTCATGCGCATTGGTAACCTCCCCATTATGGGATATGCCTATATACCCCATGGAGGAAGATATTACAAATGGCCCTGCATTCTCAACACCCTTGGATCCTGCAGTTGAATACCTGTTATGGCCTATTCCTATTCTCCCCTCTAAAAATTCATCCCTGAAAACTTCGGATACAAAACCCATACCCTTTTTTATATGTATTTTTCCATCAAAAGTAGCTATGCCTGAACTCTCCTGCCCCCTATGCTGCAGGGCCCTCAGTGCAAAAATTATATTGGTATATGCATTGTTGCCTATATATCCGACAACAGCACATTCTTCACTTGGCTTTTGCCCAGTTGTAATGTCTAATTCTGGGGGATGGAAATCCACAGTAAGAACACCTTTTTTCCCTGACATTGTAGCTGTTATGGCCGCATCTCCTGCATCTTATGTGAATCTTTTTAGTATTTGCCTTCCCCATTGATGCTGTTCCATTGCTCATCTTATTCACCTCCCGGTGGGGACACGAAAATTATGTTATCCCCGCGCAATAGCATCATGCTGAAAGTTCCCTTGTTTTCATTGTTTATAGTCTCTGTAGCGTTCTTCAGCACAAGATTCATGTATATATCGTATCCTTCCAGTATACCCGAGTACATTCTGTTGCCCTTAACATCTATCATGATGTTCTTTTCAAGTGAGTTTTTTAATGTTTCCATTGGTTTGGGAACATATCCTGACCTATTATTGTTAACCATTTATTATCACCAATTTAATGGATGTATCATTATCCTAAATGGTGATTAGAAAATAATATAATAACTTTTATGATTTACAGCCCTGAATATTTCATAATTCATTTTTTCCTGCTCCGGATATTACAAGCAGATACCTGGAGGCTACCAGTGCAAATATAAGTATTGAAAATCCTATGATTTCGTAGACATTTACAATCCTGAAAATATGTACGGTAAAGACAGTCACTATTATTTCCCTGGCAGTGAATGATATGGCACCATTAATAATGTAAAGGATAGTATCACCTTCCCCATGGAAAAATTCCACAACACTTTCATATATTTCAAATATTACAACTGCAAGAAGGGAATCCTCTACTATAATATCAATAAAAGAATATATATAAGTTTCAATGGAAGATGGTGAATTTACTGCTCCCACCACCGAATAGTAAATTCCTATAAACATATGGAGAATAACCGCAACGAAGGCTATCAACAGCAAAGACCGTAATAATAGTGAAACAATGTTTATGAATTTCTTATCGAATTGCTTTTCCATTTATTTGTATAAGATAAATGCATATTAATGTTTATTTATAGTATCCGGCTCACCTTAAATATAGCATTCATGTGTTGATAATGTGGCCCTACAGATTTCACCTTTGTATTTTCAATGCATTCAATAACATAACCCAATTTCCTTGCAATATCTACAATAACATCCTGCGTGCTATTCATACTCTCAGTTGGGGTGAGGTAATGCATTGAAATCTGTGTTCCGATCCTCGAACGCAGAAGTGCAGCTACTATAAAATTAATAGAATTAAAATTGCCCATAATTATGTAATCTGCCTGCATGACTGGCAATACTGACCGTGAATCGCCTGTGTATACATCCACATTTGATTTAATCCTGTTTACCTGTAGATTCTTTTTTAGATAATGTATGGAATCAGGATTAATATCGCACATTACCATTCTGGCAGGCCTGCTATTTTTTAAAATTTGCAGTGAGAAGTACCCTATCCCACAGAACATATCAAGTATAACCATGCCTGTAAAATCTATAAATTTCATTTTGCTTCTGGTATTTATATTTCCCGGCGAAAACATAACTTTTTGCAAATCCATAATATAGGAAACTCCAGACTCCCTTACAATTGTTTCCCCACCACTTCCGTAAATTAATTTGAGTGATGGTTCTCTTTTAATTCCCCGAATTTTGCCTGTCTCCACATATATATTGTCAACTTTTAACCGTGATGCATATTTATATGCAATCCTCCGGCTTATGCTGGATTTGAATATGATTGAATTGCCAAGCCTGATATATGGAGCTCCTGTATTTTTTAATCCCCTGCGTTCAGAATCTTTTTCTATCCCTGTAAATACATCTTCACGGGGCTTGAAGTCATGATTAATAGAACCGCCAATATGCCTGATGAGAGGAATGTATACATAATTTTCATCCTGTTCAATATGGTAAGCAGTATCAAGCAATCCCAGTGCCCTGAACTTTTTTATGGCATCATCTGCAGAAATTTTGCTGGACCTGATGCAACTTCTTTCCATTGCAGGTAGATTAAATCATACAATTTAAGATTTATAAATTGCGGCAAGATTTAATTAAAAATAAATATTTTTCAGTAATACCTATATATGCCTTTACAGTCAGAACTCGTTGATATTAAAAGCAAAGTTTTGAGAAACAATGCACTTGGAGACCCTGATGAACGAAAAATCCTTGTATTCCATCCAGAAGAGCTTGATCCCGGGGCACCATTGCTAATAGAGCTTGCCGGGCTGAACGGAACGCCAAAGTTGAATAACCGTTTTTCGCAGGTACTGAATAAGTTATACAAAAGGAATATGCTGGGCAATGCAGTGATAATTAACCCGGATTTTTCTACAAAATATCATGTTAACCAGTATATGAACTCTCCAGCAGCAGGCAACTATGAGGATTTTATAATTAAAGAGATTATTCCATTTATTTCAGAAAGGTATAAAACCGGGAAAACTGCCCTTTTTGGAAAATCTTCCGGGGGATTCGGAGCTTATACACTGACTGCAAGAAATCCAGAAATTATCAATGGATTTGCAGACCATTTCGGTGATAGTGGATTCGAATATGTATACATTCCGGATATACCTGTTACATACAGGGAACTCGGAGATAAAGACATAAATGAGT
>JAKBQO010000037.1 GCA_021835185.1 Thermoplasmata archaeon | reverse complement strand
CGATCTTTTTTTACTCCTATGGAAGCCATTACACTTGGCGTTGTTAAATTATAGCCTACAAGTTTTCCGGATACGTTTTTAGTACCGTAGAACCCTATTCCCATGGGAGCTGGGGCACTGTTATATGATGGTGCAATTACCCCATTATCCCGTGTGATATTATTATAAAATGCTGGTACGCTCGCGTATTTTAACGGTATCCCCTTTTCTTCAAGTTTCTTCTCTATGGCAAGCAATCTCGAATCACTATTTTGTTGCGTACTCTGATGAGATACGGCAGGTGTGGCCGCCGGTGCTGTTGTTCCCTGTGATGTAACAACAGCGAAAGCTAGAGCAACAAATATTATAGCTACCACTATCGCTAATGATTTCTTCATAAAAATAAAACGTTTCAAAGTATAAAAATTTTTCTTAATAACTATTTAGGACCATAATCGTCATTATAAAAGTTGAAATACAACCTCAACACCATTGCATATTCCTTAATTATTTCTATATTACAAGTATATCATATTATGAACCCGAAACTTGAAGAAGCAATTGCTGGACTGAGATGCGTTAATAAACCGGTTAAGCAGATAGCAAAAACACTTGGAGTAAAAAAAGATGCAATTGAAAAAATAATTAAGGATTGGATAATAGATACAGACCCCTACATAAATGGACTTATAGGGGAAAGAAAAGTAAATAATATACCAGATACTAATGAAATGAAACTTCTCGTTCAAATGGAAACTGGTGATCTACTGAGTGATAAAAGGATTCTGGATTATATTGCAAAAAAAAGAAATGACCACCATGACAGATTTATGGATTGTATAAGGTATAAAATAAAAATTATGCTTGAAAACAAAAAATAAAAAATAATAAAAATTATCCTACTTCTTCCATATTCTCTATATCTTCAAACTCCGAGTTGTCTATTATTCCCTCATCCTTCACTTTATTCATTCCTTTCATAATTGCCATTCCTATGCCAACAACTATAAGATTCAGTAGCAGTGCAAATACGCCTATATAGACAAAATGTAAGCCTGCATATAAGGACGCTTTGAAGTCAAGCTGTGCCAGCATAACTATTGTAGTTGTCAATCCCACAGCCCAACCTGCTGCTACCGGATATTTATTAAGTTTTCTTGTGAAGAGCGCCAGATATACAGCCGGAAGTGTTTGCATTATGAAAGCTCCTCCAATTGTCTGCAGATATACTATTTCCCCTGATGCTGCAGGTACAAGCGAGAATGCAAGGGCAGCTAGAATTACTACAATAACAAGTACCCTTGATAGGTTTGTCTGGGTTCTTTCAGATGCTTTCGGATTTATGTATTCCAGATAAACATTCCTGGTAAGCAGATTGGCAGAAGCAAGAGCCATTATAGATGCAGGAACAATGCTTCCTACTACAACTGCAGCAAAAGCAAAAGCTGTAAAGGAAGCAGGGAATAGAGCGAGTACCAGTCTTGGCAGGGCTTCACTGCTTACGGTGAGATGTCCATTGAAATAGACCACTGCCATTATTCCTACTATAGCTACGAACATAAGCAGTACGTTGTAAAGTGGCAGTAATGAGGCGTTTCTCCTTATGGTTTTCGAATCTTTAGCCCCCAATGTTCCGGTAATTGCGTGTGGGTAAAGGAATAATGCCAGGGCAGAACCCAGGGCAAGTGTGGTATAGCCCACATCTATAACGGGAGATATATTTACGTAAGTCGGGCTTAATACGGCTGCTTTCCCGAATATTGCGCCAAATCCTCCTAGTTTTATGGGTATGTATATTATAATTACTATAACTGCTACCCATATAATAGCATCCTTCAATATTGATGTAAGTGCAGGGCCTCTTAACCCGCTTACAAATGTAAATCCTGCCACAAGAATGAAAGCAATTATAAGGCTTACTGTTATAGGAAGTGACAGTGAGGAAAGTACATACTTAATTCCTGTGATTTGCAGTGCTATATATGGCAGTTCTGCAAGGACTCCTGTAAGCGCTATGAGCATTGCCAGTGACCTTGATGAGAATCTGTCTTTCACAAAATCAGAAGCTGTAATATATCCACGCCTCTTTGAGACATTCCATAATTTGGGCATTGTTCCATATACGATTGGATATATCATCACACCGTATGCTATGGCGAACATTGCGAAAGCTCCTCCACTAATACCGGATGTTGCTGCTGCGCCAGGAACTGCTATTAATGTATATGCTGTGTATAGGTCACCACCCAGCAGGAACCACATTACCACAGTTCCAAATCTTCTTCCTCCAAGGCTCCATTCTCCCTTAGCATCCATATCTGCCGGTTTCCTCCAGAAATATGCCATGTACCCGGCAAATAGCACTATTATTATAATAGCAAAGAATAAAGCAAGGTCAAGATCTGTAAACATCAGTGCACCACCTTCCTTTTCTTCTCACTGTTCTCTATAAAATAAACAGTTGACGTCAGGGCTGCTGCTATGAATATCCATACAAGTTGATACCAGTAAAAGAATGGTATCCCACCAAGCTCCGGTTTGACCCTTGTATATATAGTTACTCCGGCTACCATAAAAATATATGGTAAAGCCAATAGTATAAACTTCAATATCGGATTCATTAAAAGGTTTACTGTTCAATAATATATAAATATTTCTATTAATACATCAATAAAGCTTTATTTATCAAATAATAAAAATTATGTATTTTTTTTATAATATTTAAGATATTATATTTATTGCTATTAAATTTATATAATATTAAAAAAATAACTACAAAAATATTATTAAATAGTGAAATTATCAAAATATTAATAATTTTCTAGATAAGTGGTAGCATTAACCACGGGAAGTATATTTATTGCTTTATTTCATTTTTGCAAATTACATTCCAGAATATAGTTAACGGCAATATAGCATTGAAATAGAAATATGGAAAGACTATGTTCTCTGAAATATAATTTAAAAACTGGAAGTAAATATTTATTTAACTCTATTTTATTATCATAATGTGAAAGATATATATGTCGATAAAATTCAGGCAATACGCGAATTTTTAAAGGAAAAAATAGGAGAAAAACATGCAGTTCTGGGAATAAGTTCCGGGATAGACAGTTCCCTTGTGCTTACATTGCTGGTAACATCCATTGACAGGAATAAAATAAAGGCCATATTCATGCCGGATAAATACACAAAACCGGATGACTATGAAGATATTAAGAAACTTTCAGAATCAACCGGTTTAGATATCATTACTGTAAATATAGAAAGCGTACTTGAATCATACAGAGCATTACTTAACACCTCTGATAAAAAACTTGAAGGAAACATAAGGTCCAGAATCAGGGCAAACATACTTTATTACCACGCTAATTTGCTGGGAGGGCTTGTAATAGGAACAACAAACAGGACAGAATACTTACTCGGTTACTACACAAAGTATGGTGATGGTGCCTGTGATATTGAACCCATTGAAGGGATTTTCAAAACAGATGTGTGGAAAATTGCATCCATTCTAAAAGTTCCACAATCCATAATAGAAAAAAAGCCATCCGCAGGCCTGTGGGAAAATCAATACGATGAGGATGAACTGAAAATGGATTACCATGAAATAGATATGATACTTTCGGATATATTTGATAATCATACGCTTAATGGAAAATATGAAAAACTCATGGAACTATACCTGAAATCAATGCACAAAAGAGAACTCCCAAAGGCTATGAATTGAGATGATTATTTCCCCGGTCACATATGATTATTATGAAATAAGCTTCATATTGATTGTTGCGGCTTTTTCCATACCTATATCTAGAAAAGCTTCAATGGTTTATATACCAATACTCATAGTAATGGGATTAATTTTCGGCCCTTTGCTGGGATTCATAAAGCATAGTTTTGCAATATACATGTTATCATCCTTTGCCACCATAGGCGTAGGAATGCTGGGGTTGGTGATTATCCTGTATTATGAGTCACATAATTTCAGCCCACGCATCCTGAGAAAATATTTTTACAAGATCGCAGCTCTGGACACAGTGGGTATGATTGTCACTGCGGTGGGTGCGGGAATATTTTTCTCATTATTGACAGGGGCACCTATGATTGTAGGTTTTATATTTGGAGCCATAATATCTCCAACAGACCCTGCATCCCTCATTCCAACATTCAAAAAACTGAATATTAGGGACGATATCTCCGGGACACTGATAGGTGAAAGCCTTTTTAATGATCCACTTAGTATTATTCTTTTAAGCATCGGCATAGGAATTCTCGCCCCAAATGTTTCCTACTCATCTTTTTTCACATTGCTTACGTCCCATGTTGGGCTTTTACTGGGTTCCAGCTCTTTCCTGTTGCTTGAAATTGTTATACCTGCGGCGGTTGGAATTACCTTTGGATTTTTTATAATTTACCTTAACAAATATTTTAATTTTGAATCGCTGTTGATTGCACTCACACTGGGTATAGTACTGTTCGAATTCACATCCCTTGAAGCAGCTGGTATAACACCGTTCCCTGCAATAATTGCCACAGGGGCAATAGTTGGAAATTTTTCTGATAAAAGTATATTCTGGAACAGGGAAACAAACTTTAATGAAAATCTTTCATTTATGGCACAATCTATAATATTTATACTGCTCGGTAGCATACTTACCAGAACCCAGATATTCAACTATATTATATTCGGATTTATTATTTCACTTATAGTAATATTTGTTGTAAGGCCTGTTGCCGTATTCATTTCAATAGGACTGGCAAATATGGGAAAGAACACCATAAAATTTGATACAAGGACAAAGGCATTTATGTCACTGGTAGGACCCAGAGGAGTAGTACCGGTGGTTCTGTCAACTGTTCCATTTGTACTTGGGCAGGCAAACCATATCCCGCTTCTAATAGAATACGGGACAATAATTTATGCCTCTGTTTCATTTGTCGTCCTTATATCAATAATATTGCAGACCATTTATGTCCCCTATGCTGGCAGGCTGCTTCTGGGAGAAAGAAAACATTAATAGGATAAAATTTATACTGGATATGGCAATACAGCAATCAGGGCTCATAGATCAGCGGTAGATCGCTTCCTTGGCATGGAAGAGGGCAGGGGTTCAAATCCCCTTGAGTCCATTAGCAATGTCACAGGGTTTGGAAGATTTGAACATGGAAAATTCATTGCAAAATTTTATAGATTTACCTTTAATCCTTTCTAATGCTTCCTCTGTGTTCATCCTCGAATATATTCCAGTAGTGGCTAAATCTTCATGGCCCAGCATTTGGCGGAGGCTTTCTAAATCTATGTCATTTTTAATCATATTATGTGCATATGTATGCCTGCATTTATGCCAGCTGAACTCATTTATACCTGTCTTTTTCTTAATATCCTGGAGTTACCTTTCCTTTCTTGGTTGTGAATAGGTATGGCATATCGTTGTTATTTCTAATGAATGAGTAATCCATTATTACCTTCCTAGTATTGTCATCTAAAAACACATCCCTGCTCTTTTCACCTTTTCCATAATTTACAGTTAAAAAATTATTATGTATGTCTTCTACTTTTATATTGCATATTTCGGATCTTCTTAAACCTGTATTAAGGGCAAGCAGTATCATTGCATGGTTACGTTTGTCTTCTATTGTTTTCCCCTTACTTTTCACAATTAATGTTTGGATCTGGTCAGTGGCAAATGCCCTTTTTCTGAAAGAATTATTTCTTAATTCGGGAATATAATCTATTTTATCAAGTCCTTCGAATGTGAGCAGGCGATTTAAATATTTTATATATCCATTTACTTTCTGTTTAGGTGACCCATTTCTCCTTTCTTTCCTTAAAAATTCAAGCATTGATTCCCTCGAAGACAAATCTAAATGCTTTCCCAGGTATCGTATTTTCCTTAAAGTGTCTATTATTGTGCTTTTTGAAAAGCGTTCATACATCCAATCTTCAAAATCAGTATAGTTTACCATGAATTTATCACCTGTTCTTAATAACAGTACGGTACTCATTTATGCCATTCTCTACTAACGCGCTAAGTTTAATCTCAGGGTGCTGTTTCAAAAAATCATAGTTCTCCTGGCTTATGGTTATCATTTTTTTAATTCTCATGATAAAGACAGTATATAATTGCATATAAATGATTTCTATTTTCGAAAGCTGAAATATGAAATATATGTTTAACTTAAATACCGTTTCCTATTTTAGATATATGAAAGGTGATATTTATCGATATGTCTAATCTTGGAAAGTACGCACCATCAATACTAATATTTTTATTAGATCATGATAAAGTCAAGAAAACTGATTTGTTGAAAGTAGTCCCATCTACAGGCACTATGGAAAGCACTGTGATAAGATTGGAAGAACAAGGCGTCATTCGTACAGAGAAGAAATATATTGGTAGAAGGATTATTTATATTTCCCTGACAGAATACGGACATGCCATAGCTGAGCAATTTAAAAATATCAATGAAATAACAAACAGTAAGTCCAGTGGACAATACAAAATATGCCCTGTATGCGGTACTAAAAATGATGAGGATGCAAAGTATTGCAAAAATTGTGGAAGCAAATTAGATAAATAAAAATTTTAAAACTTATTGTAACTTTGTGGTTATCTTTTAAAATTCTATATACCAATAATTAAATAGTGAAAATGTCTATATTCGTATATGTTAATTGATAGAAATAAATTTGGGGAAATTCAGAAAAGTGCCTGCATCACTCCATCTGAATTCAAAACAAAATTAATAGAGAATCAGGGAAAAGATATAAAGCTTCAGTTAAAAGGCGAAAAAAATAGGTACGTAACTATTGTACGTGTTTCCCAAAATGAAGTTACTCTAAGTGAACCAGGGGGAGAAGTTATTTCAGTTCCTCTATCAAATGTAGCCGGTTTTACCACCGAAACTGACTGGTATAGACAAAAGAAAATGTAAATTTTTGATAGAATTATAATAGAAAAATATTCTAAAATATGGTAAAAGTTTAACAATTTGAAATGAAGTCCTTCCTGAATACCACATTTTACAATATTTAAAGAATGCAATGCACCAGAACAATATAATTAAAAAAAAATTACCTAGATATTGTGTAAAACCACAAAATTAATTGCTCTGTTTTTATAACATTTAATTCTCATATGAATTCGAATCCAGTAAATACTGATGCACGGATAGTTTGTATTACAAAAATTAACCGATAAATTATTAAATAATAAATTATTCACTAGTATTATTACAGAAATATGTATATATATTCATGTGTTAATTTCGTTGTGAATAAAAAGAGGGTAATAACAGGTGTATTAATGGCAGCAGTATTTGTAATGATAGCCTTTGTCCCTGCAACGGACAATATGCATACAGCTCAAAACAATACAGCAACTAATAACATATTACCACAATTTGAAATGAACGCCAGTACCATAAATAATATAAATAGCAGGTTTGCACAGAATAATTTTGAAAACAGGAATTTAAATTGGAAGCCAGTTAATTTGTCGAAATCCTCATTATTAAATAGAAGCTCAATTAAAAACTTCACAGAAAAATATGCTGTAATCAATAATCAGATATATTTACAATTGACAATAAATAACAGCAAAATGCCGCGAGGTGCTAGAAATCAAAATACAACATTAGTAGGAGCCAACTATATAGAATATATCGAAACAACAGATAATAGCCTTAATATAAAATCGATAATTTATCGTGAAAATGTGAATAAGAATATAGGGAACAACTCGGTTTATATAATTAATGGCAAGAACGCTAAATTAATCTCTGTGGACCCAGAGACATACCATCAATCATATGGATGGGGAAATGCATGGGTATTCTATGCGTCTGATACTTTTCAGGGTCCTATAGGAACAGGTGACTTTACCAATCTTATGACACTCATAGGGGGTGTTACAGGACTGGCAGTAGGAGCTGTTTTTGCTGCTTCTGCAGCCATAGCGGCCGTTGCAGGAATATTGGGGGCGGTTGTTGCGTTTTCGTGGGCAAGTTTTGTAAATTTACATACCACCAGTCAGGATACTACTGTTCCATATGTCGAGATAGCCGTCTCTGAGGGATATTGGTGGGATTTTTGGGATACAGGAGCCTATGGAGAACTTGGCGCGCACTCAAATCAGGCATATAATTTTAATGGTCAACTGGTATATTCAGGAGGATGGCTATATTTTCCATTTTTAACAACTGAACCCCTGGGTACTGGTCTGCAAATCACAAGTTTAGCACCGCATGCCAGTGTTTGGCCAAGCGTATCTCCACCATGGTGATATTATGAACAGGTCAGAAAATATAAAAAAGATAAACAATTACCTAAGAATTTTTGCAATAATTTGGGTATTTATGATTAGTATAGTGAGTTATAGATTACTTTATCTTGGCTCTATAGGCAATATTATAAGCTTCTCATATAATTATTATACCGGCATCCTGCCTGCTATACTTGTAGCACTTGCAGCGTTAGATATTTTTTTCTATTTAGACTATTTAAAAAGTAAAATCACTCATAAACATATGAAATCTAATCTTGCATTATGGATACTTTTAGTTGTTATGTTATCGCTTTATGTATTCATTTTACCGTTTTTTCCACCTAATATTGAACCAAACATTTTTAAAATATTCTCGTATCCTATGATTTTCATTATTACTATTATCCCGTTTATCGTTTCACTTGCTATACCTATATATTTATTAGTAAATAGTAGAGGCAGAGTTAGAACTTATATGCAGTGAATGATATTAAGTTTCATTCGTTCAGAAAAGACTTGATATATAGGGTGGACATCAAAACTATTGCCATACCCTGTATGTCTATTACATACTTGGATTAAGATTTCGTGGAGAATTGGGGGTATATATTAATTTCTCGGAGTATGAGATGCACATGCATACAAGGATATCTGGAATCGAATGCAGTATTCATGCTGCCAAGATTGCCAACGAACCTTGAAGCAGAAATCCGGATTTAAAAAAAATTAATAGAAAATCAAGGGGAGGATATAAAGCTTCAGCTAAAAGGCGAAAAAAATAGGTACGTAACTATTGTACGTGTTTCCCAAAATGAAGTTACTCTGAGCGAGCCTGAAGGAAATAATATATCGGTCCCTCTATCTAATGTTGCCGGCTTTACCACAGACACTAACTGGTATAGATATAGAAAATGTAAAGTTGTATGAATTAGAGTAGAAAACATTCTTAGATGTGTCCGTTAAAGATTTCTTTTCCGGACAGTAAAAAAAGTACCAGGGTATATATAAAGAAATCATTGATTTTAACGTATAGGTTTTTCGGACGATTTTATTATGTCATATACCGTTGACCTCTTTATCCCTACAATTTGGGATATTTCCCTTATTGATTTTCCGCTTTCCCTTAATTTAATAATATTTGAAGCACTTATATTCTTTTTGTCTAAAATGCGTGGCCGTCCAATCTTTTTGTTTTCCTTCATGGCCCTTGCCATGCCATCTTTTACCCTTTCAGATATTAATTCCCTTTCAAATTCCGCAGCTGCACCTAAAATGGCAAGCATAAAATCATTCATTGGATCCTTTTTCTCCGAGATTTTCAATCCCTGGTCGATGGCTTCAAAGAACTTTCCTTGAGATCTAATAATATTGAAGCATTCAAGCAGGTTTTGCAAGGACCTTCCGAATCGATCCAATCTTAAAACCAGTATCCCATCAAGCTTGTCCAGATCATCCAGTATTTGCTTTAATCCTGGCCTGTCTTTCTTTGAACCGGATGCAAAATCGATATATTCTTTATAATTCCATTTCCTTGCATTGCAGTATTCCCTTAACCTGATCAGCTGGTTTTCAGGATTCTGCTCCTTATCCTTCGTGCTTACCCTTGCATATAAACCCACAATCATATTTTCACCTCATCATATAATTTTTTAATTCGTCCAGTGCATGGAAAAATTGGGTTGCTAAATTGTTCACTAAATTCAAGTGCTCATTTATCCTTTCGTCAAACTGGCTAAAAGCGTTCTTCTGGATTTCTTCCTGCTTTTCCTGGATTTGCATCGTTTTCTCCTGCACCTCTACTATCTTATTGATTCTGTCATAGAATTTTCCGGAATTCAAATCATCTAAAAATTGCTTATATATTTCCAGATTTTCAATTAATTTCTTTGGATGTACTGATTCAAACTCTGCCGGGCCTTTGCTGAAGTCAACTATTTCGGAAATTTTGCCATCATCCGGATCATAAATTCTTAACTTTTCCCCGGTATCTTTCTGGATTTTGCCCACATTAATGGCCAGTTCATCGTTTTCAATTGCTATTTCACCCCTGGTTACTACAGCATCAAGGACATTGTTTGCCAGCCTTTGTAATTTTAATCCTGGAATGTGCTTTGACAGAAGTGACTCTATATGCTCAACTTCCGGTTCAATTAGAGCCATGGCTTTTGTTAACAGGATTTGAGGATCGTTAACCTCTTTATAGGGCATCCTTACCTCGAGGTTTGTAAACTTTATTGCCCTTGTGGAAACAGTTACGTTGAAATCCTTAAATTCGACTATTAAATCGGAATGGTTTCTTAGATTCCTTAAATGCGTTGGATGGTCCTTGAATGAAATTATGTGTATATTCTCTGCCGGAAGTGGTGTTTTTAGCCAGTACTTAATTTGAAGTGCATGGAGCCGGTAGAACTTATCAGAGTTTTCTGTAAGTGCTTCCACTTTGCCTGACTGTGTGGGGGAGTTATCTTCCCTTTTATTGCCTATTATAGAATAGCCTTTCAGTGTTATTGAATAAAACCGGTTGTCAGGACCCGTATGGTTTATTAAATATCCATGGTTGATAAGCCTTTTAATTTTCTTGGATACTGTACCTCCCGACTTGTATCCCATAATCCTTCCAATTTCCCTTGCTGATTTGCCTGTTAATAGATAAGAAATGATCTGGGAATATTCAGGTCCAGGATTAAATATCCTCATATATGCAACCTCACATGTGCTTCCACTTTACTGCTTCCATATTTGCATGAGAAACTGTCTATAAATTGATGTAAAACCTTTATAAATAGGAACTTCTCTGTACTGCTTCCACTTTGGGCTAAAAAATTATGAATTAAAATTAACTTCGGAAAAACAAGGTATTTACTTCCATTCTCATATAATATGACTTGAAGAAACGAATTTTCATTTTTTACATTGATTCTAAAAATCATTTAACATCCCTTTTAAGAATAAAATATTCTAATGCTATATCCTGGTCTTCTGGAGGGTCTACATTGTAATAATACCAGTAATTCATAATGGTTCCGGCAATGCTATGGCCAAATCTTTTTCTCAAATTGTAATAACATCTCGAATTTACATAAGATGCCATGTGTAAACCCCCGGAAAAGTGTATAACTCCATTTCAATCCCCTTGAGTCCACACCGTTCAGTCCCACTGAGTTTTGGACTGTTTGTTCTTTTAATTTTCTAGGTGCATTTATTGCGTCATCCTGGGTAGGGTGGAGATAGATTTCTGTGGAAGAAAGATCCTCATGGCCTAAAAGCCTGACAACAAAATATATGTCAATCCTGGACTTTAGCAGTTCGATAATACATCAATCCAGGCAAATTAATTTTAAAACGTTATAAATATACCTTATGATTTGTCTTCCAATGAAGCGTTGTATTCCCTGGAAAGTTCT
>JAKBQO010000036.1 GCA_021835185.1 Thermoplasmata archaeon | reverse complement strand
GTACATCAGAGATAAACCTGAAATCCCTGAAGCAGGTTCGACTGAGACTGCCTACGCTACGAACAGGACAGGTGCATAACATTGCACAATGTTTTGAGAACGGATACAAATAACTCTCCACTAATTTGAGCATAGTCTGCAGTTAACTACTCCGAGATAAAGCGATAGAGCTTGCAACTTGAAGGATCTAATGATAAAAAATAGCACCCGCTACAATAGGTTGGTTGGCAGCAGCCCATTTCCTTTATCAATGATATGGCATTTGAGAATCATTCTCTTAAAACTTTAATCAAATCCAGACAGATCCACTATTTTATTATGAACAAACAATTATAGGCTATTTTACTAATGAAGGCTTATTATTTGAGTTAATAATTGCAAATAACGATGAAATGTTCTCTATATATGGTTTTAAGAGTTTCCACTTTCCTTTATATATTATTATGGAAAGTCGAAGAAAATAATGAAACAATACCATCCATTACACATTTACAGAATGGGAATTTCACTCTACAAAACTCATTTCAATGTTAGAATAACATTACAGTACCAGCTTTTGGTCTAGAAAACTAAAACCTTCCCGGCCCACAAAGTCCAGTCGCTAAGCTGATCCATAGACCCCCGCTCTATCCCATCGACCAGTTCCTCATCCTTCATCCCTCTTGCGTCCATACATGTTCCGCAGGCACTGATCTTCACACCCCGCGTTGCCAAACCTTTCAGCATTGTTTCTAAATTATAATACCCCTGTGCCACTTTCTGCGACCTTTTTGCTCCCAGAACAGAATCACCGAAAAGAAAAATGTGTATCGTCTCACTATCCTGTTTCTTCACAATCGCCAGTGCCAGACGAAGTGCATTATAAATCTTTTCGGAGCCATACGGTGGTTCATTCAGAATAAACAATATCTCTTTCATCCTACATCACAACTCCATTCTTATGCTTCAGTTTAGGAAACATTAAAACCAGTGCCTCATCCAGTATTTTTCGAATGCAACCTTCTGAACATGCCACATACTGCTAGGTTCCCTGAAGTCTATGAGCGGCTTCGGTTCTTCTAGGAATTTTCCTTCCATAAAAGCGCTCTTCCCATGTCCAGTTTCCAGGAAGCACGCCCCATCCCCACCCCATTCTTTCTTTTTCCCGTTTCCTACTATTGTTTTGGCGATATTGTTGGCAACAACCTTTGCCTGGCCATGAGCGAATACCCCTGCCTTGGGGAGATACGGCACATAACCCTTTGGGGTGGGGATCGAAGCAACATCTCCAATCGCAAAGACACCGGGAAATTTTGTCTCAAGATTTTTCACATTAACCGGAACCCATCCAGTGGAATCGGTCATGCCAGCCTTCACTACCGGCTCCGGTGCTGCATGCGGGGGAACAGAAAAAAGAAGATCATAATCCATGGTGTCACCACTTTCGAAGACAATATTCTCCTTTCTCACCTCCTTCACCTTCATTTGTGGACTGTAATTTATCCCTCTTGATCCAAGGAGCTTCAGAACCTTGTCCCCTATTTCAGGACCCACGGAGGGGACCGGATTGGGCTCTGGAGTGTAAAAGTTGATCTGAATATTCCCCCTGGATCCTTTTCTCGAGAAATAATCGTCCAGCAAGAAAGCCACCTCATAGGGAGCAGCAGGACACTTGAAAGGAAGTCTTGAAATTCCAATGGCGACTGAACCATGATCAAAGTCTGCAACAGCATCCCTAAACGATATAGCGGAATCAAGGTCATAGATATGGTAGGCATATTCTGAAAAACCCGGTATAGCATCAGGGTTATATTGTGTACCAAGAGAAATTATTAAGAAATCTCCTGTGTATTCCGAAACAGTAGTCGCAACAGTTTTTCTCACCGGATCGATTGAAGTTATCTCTTCGTTAACAACATTTATGCCTTTTCCTGCAAGGGCACTCAGGTCTTTCTGCACTTGATCCGGGGTTCTCTTCCCGATCATAAGCCACGGATAAGAGGGTGGGAACTGAAAATACTGCTTTTTCTCAATAACCGTGATGCTGGCCTTTTCCCCCAACTTATCTGCCAGGATGTTCGCAGCGGCTAATCCGCCTATGCCGCAACCTAATATGAGAATCTCATTTTTTTCCACATGAATGTAGTAAGAGCCAATTTATAACTCTTTAGATTGATGCAAATGACCTGATGAGAAAACATTTAATATCTCATAAATGAGAAAAGAGTATGAAATTTTTTTGAATCCAGACAATATGAATTTGATACTACTCATACCTGCAAGGAAGATTGAGAATAAAGCTATGGTGCTCAACACCGAAGTTTGCGGAATCCACCTATCATGCTCATGGCAAATTCAGAGAGGATAATTGCACGGCACTGTGATCTTTTAGCGCAAATCATGGTGGTTCAAAGTTTCTTCCTTAGATTTGGGCAATTCATAGAAAATCACAAAAGCAGCCGCAATTAGGTTAAGGGGTACCAAAATTAATATGATATCTATGGGTCCAATGGAAATGATTGAGGCCAGAGTCAGGCCAATGGACATTGCAACCGTACCCTGCAGCGTTCTCAGAGCAGAACCAACAACCGTTCCATACTGTATTCAATAGCTTGAACTCGAAATCAGGGATAGAATTCCATAAGCCTTTCAAATAAAGTTTGAATTGCTCTTTTCCCCTAATTATTCTTGGTTCTTCTCCCTGGTGCCTGTAAACCATGTCATTAGAATATAATTCCAAAAGATCAGCAACTTTATGATGGTTCCATCCTTCCATAAATTTTCTTTCAAAAGAATCACGATCAAAAGCCATGTTGATTACAACTGACAATTATATTTAAGATTGTCGTTATATGTCCTTCCACAAAAACCAAATATCACACGCCCATTCGCTTAGCTATTCTGATTTTAGTGCTTATGATTTGCAACTTCTGAGATGCCCAATGCACTTTTAAGAAAACATTCCATTAAAACTTGAATCAAATTCCGCCTATTTCTATCAAAATCCTTTATTCAATAGTCAAATTTAATAACATTATTTATATTATTTAACAAATGATTATAATTAAACTTGGAGGAAGCATTATTACAGACAAATCTGAATACAGAAAATTTAATGAAAAAATTGTTGAAAATATCGTAAAAATATTAAAAGTTATGAATAAACAAATGATTATAATTCACGGCGGTGGATCCTTTGGGCACATAAAATCAAAGGAATTTGGATTGCCTGGCCCTGTATCTGAAAGGACCATAGAGGGGATGAATATTGTGCATAATGATATGGTTGAATTAAATCTTAAAATTTCCAGGGTATTTCAGGATAATAATATATATAATATATCCCTACCTGTATCATCGCTTGTTTATGATAATATAAAAAATTACAATATTTTTTCCAGATATTTAAATTATGGAATAACACCAATTTCCTATGGAGATACATATATCCACGGCAAGGATATTGGAATATATTCTGGGGATAACATTGTTTATGATGTTTCAAAAAGATTTATGCCAGACTATGTTGTATTCTTTTCTGATGTTGACGGAATATTCGATAAAAACCCAAAAACAAATCCTGATGCCAGGCTTCTTAAGACAATTTCTGGAGATTTCCAGCATGATATAATAAATGCTGATGTTACAGGGGGAATAATCCATAAATATAAAAAAATGAAATCTATTTCAGATCTGGGAATACCTGTATATCTTATTAATGGCCTTTATCCAGAACGAATATATAATATAGGAAAGAACAATTTTATTGGAACGGTGGTTTAATGATAGAAAACAGAAAAGAAGAGCATATAAACATTGCCGAAAATATGAATGTTACTTCGGAACATAATTTTTGGGATGACATTAGATTAATTCACAGGGCCATACCTGAAATTGATTATGATTTAATAGATACCAAAATTAATTTTCTCGGTACACAATTTGATTTTCCATTTTTAATATCATCCATGACTGGCGGAACTGAGAAAGCGAAAAAAATAAACGCCAATCTTGCAAGGGCTGCAGAAGAATTTCATATAGGCATGGGTGTTGGCAGCATGAGGGCGGCCATAGAAAACAAGAGCATAGCAGATACATTTTCTGTTATAAACGATTACAAAATACCCGCAAAATTTGCAAATATAGGGGCTCCACAATTGATTCGCCAGGAAAAACCACCAATTTCCGATAAGGATATAGAATATATATTCAATTTAATAGATGCAAAATATCTGATTGTCCATTTTAATTTTCTTCAGGAAATGGTCCAGCCGGAAGGCGATAAGAATGCTAATGGGGTTATGTCAAGATTGAAGGAACTTTCAAAATCATATCCTGTAATTGCAAAAGAAACTGGAAGTGGATTCTCTAGAGATGATGCATTGGAATTGAAGGATGCAGGCGTAAAGGCAATAGATGTAGGTGGCCTTGGTGGAACATCATTTGCAGCAATTGAATATTATCGTGCTGAAAAAATACAGAATAAGGAAAAGATGCATACAGGCCAGGCATTCTGGAATTGGGGAATACCATCTCCCGCATCAATTAAATACTGTTCATGTGGAATTCCCATTATCGGCAGCGGAGGCATCAGAAACGGACAGGACATAGTGAAATCAATAATTATTGGAGCGGAAATGGGCGCCATGGCAAGGAATTTCCTTAAGGACGCTGACACATCATACGATCAACTTGTATTTCATATAAAAAATATAATAAAAGACATAAAAATTTCCATGTTTTTAACAGGTTCAAAGGATATATCAACTCTAAAAAACAAAAAATATATAGTTTTCGATCCATTATATTCATGGCTCAAACAAGGTGATTAAATGGAAGAAAAGAAGACGGAATCAAAATGCCCGAACTGTAATGAATTTTTATATTATATAGAAGCAGATAACGATATACCATATGAGGGGAAAGTAACCATTCACACATATATATGCAAAAACTGCAACTATAAAAATATCACAATAGAAAGGCATGATAAGGAGGATCCTAAAATAATAAAATTTAGGATTAAAAATAAAAACGATTTGAAAACCATAGTGTACCGGTCGCCAGACGCAAGTGTTCAGATTCCGGAACTTGATGCGGAAATATCTCCAGGAATAGCTTCAAATGGATATATAACAACAGTTGAGGGCATATTAACAAGCATAAAGGAAAAACTCTCGATTATGGGAGATAATGAAAACATAGATTTTTTACGGCAGAGAATAGATGGAATAATCAGTGGTGTTGAAGAAAAAATCACTATTATTATAGATGATAATTCTGGGAAAAGCAGGATAAACAGCAGCAGGGTTGAAATATTGAAAAAGGAATAACCATTTTCTTTATTCCGTGAGAAGTTTAATATAGGGTGGTTATTATATCCGTCTATGATTAATATCGCCCATCTATCAAAATCCTATAGAAAGGTTAAGGCCGTTTCAGATCTTAGCCTGGATATAAACAATGGAGAAATAATGGGGCTTGCAGGGCTAAATGGGGCAGGAAAAAGCACCACTATCAGGGCGGCATCCGGCATTATATTTCCAACAGCAGGAAAAATAACAATTAATAATTTCGACATAGTAAAAGAAAAAGTACTGGCATCAAAGCAGGTAGGGTGGGTGCCCGAATTGCCAAATTTTGAGCCAGATGCCAAACCCATCTCGCTCCTGAAATACTACGCAGGATTTTATGGAATAAAATCTGACGATGCTGAAAAAACAGGCATTGAATTGATGAAGGAATTTGATATCTATAATTATAGAAACAGGAAGCTGAAATATTATTCTCAGGGAATGAAAAAACGATTTTCATTGATTGCAGCAATGATTGGAAACCCCGACAATTATCTTTTTGATGAAACACTTAATGGTTTAGACCCTAACGGAGTAAAGGAAGTCAGGGATTTAATCCTGAATTTAAAAAAACAGGGGAAATCCATATTGTTATCATCACACATACTTTCTGAGTTGCAGAACGTTGCTGACAGAATTGCTATAGTTAAGAATGGTTCCGTAATTAAAATTTTAACAAGGGAAGACCTGATGCATCTAGGAACTGACGGGGTAAAAATACATGTTAAAAATGCAGATAAAAATGTGGACAACATACTATCTCAATTTGGGGAACCGACATTCGACGGAACCTATTATTATATAAAAACAAAAGACGAACTGGATTCTGCGGAAATAAACAGGCAGCTTGTAATGAGCAATTATAAGGTTGATTATATAGGCATAGAAAATGAAACGCTAGAAGAATATTTTTTGAATATGGTGAAATAAAATGAATGGCTTGTTATATGATATAAAAAGAACACTTTTTGGAAAATTTACTATAATTTTAATAGTCCTTTTGGTACTGATTATGGGGCTAACTGCCTATGGAGTGGGGGTCTCATCTGATAAGGCACAACCTGCTAACACCGCAATAGTTATGCCGTATTTAAATCAAACAGGAGATTGCATTCATGTAAGTGATTATGTCATTAATGGCTATGGGAACCCTGTTTCAGGACTGCATATAAAATCATCACTAATGAATGCAACACATAGCCCTATAACCAATAATGCCGGAACTACTAACAGTGCAGGCTATCTCAATTTTACCGTAAAAAATTCAAGTAAAATATTTACATACAGTTACTACCAATATTACCGGAGTGGCTTAGAGCTTCCTGGATATAGCAATACTATGGTTTATAGCAATGGAACTCTATCTTTAATTACATCCTATGGCTATTCTTTTGCATACCCATTCTATCTAATCCAATTCAGTGATAACAAATATCCATTATATTTAGTAAATTTGAAGGATACGTCCAATCCCGCATTAGTAAGCACCATGGTATATAATCCAAACTATACATCCTCTGACCATCCTCAAATCTATTATAACATATCTTCAAACCAAAACACAAATCCCTTTAATTTTAACAAGGCAAACACAACCCATTATGGAACGGCAGTTTCAAACAAATTTATTATAAAACCATCTTTGACCACTTCAGATTACGGGAAATATGTAAATATCTATGCCGTTAACAAGACATATTCTATGCTCACCCCGGCTTTTCAATATCAATATACATACTTAAAACCAGGTGTAGTGCTACAGAAGGAATTGGCTTCATTCTTTGGCATATTGCTAATTCCAATTATGGGAATATTTTCAGCATACTTCTATTACAGTAAGGATAAAACATCTGGAGTTCTGGAGTCAATAATATCCAAACCAATAACAAAAGGAAAGATTATGATATCCAGATTCGCTGGCAACTCTACAAGTTTCCTAATAGGATTATTAATATCCTTTGGGCTGGCAGACATAATACTGTATCATTATACGGGGGTATTCATATCATCAAAAACCTTTACCGTAATACTTCTGGGATACCTTGTGGAAGCAATAGGATTTGCTGGAATTGTATATCTTGTTTCACAGTTTGAAAAAACACAGGGGCAGGTATTGGGAACTGGAATCGGTCTTTTATTCGTGCTGGGCTTCATGTGGCCAGTTATTACAGGCGGCATACTATTCCTGTTGCATATAAAATCAACAGGCATTGCGTATGTTAAGGACTTCCTCATACTGGACTCTATATCTCCGTCTTATTTCCCCGTTTTGCTGGCTAATTACATCCTCGGAACATATTCTACGGTTAAAGCCTCAACTGTTGGCATTAATATATACTCCGTTACTGCTGTTGGTCTTGTATGGGTATTAGTTCCCTCCATTTTATCCCTTTATTTCGCCAGAAAGAGGGATTAAAACTTATTTTATAATTTTAAAACTATAATATCTATTAAGATAATTATAATAATTTATATACTTTTGAGTAATATACTTTAAAGTATATATGGAATTTATTGACCGAAATAATGAGTTGGAGGCGCTTTCGTCTAGCTATGAAAGAGGCAGTGCAGAATTTATTACAATAACGGGCAGAAAAAGAATAGGAAAAACCGAATTGATTAAAAGATTAATAGATAAATATGGAGGAGTATTGCTAACCTGCAGAGAGGAATCAGAAAAACTGATGCTGCAAAGATTTTCTAGCATACTGGGAAGTTATTTTGCCGATGATTTTATACTTAAAAATTATATTAATAGCTGGGAATCTTTTTTTGAATACATATACAGAAATACATTGAATAGGAGATTGATAATAGCAATAGACGAATTTCCCTATGCAGTCAATAATAAGTCTCTTCTATCTATTTTGCAGGATTACTGGGATAATAAACTGAATGAGACAAAAATATTTTTAATATTATCCGGATCCAATATATCAATGATGGAGAACCTGTCAGATTATAAATCTCCCCTATATGGTAGAAGAACAGGCCAGATAGAATTAAAACAATTTCCTTTTATTGAGGTCTTAAGATATATTAAAGATCCAGAACTGGCTGTTAGATATTATAGTGTTTACGGTGGAACTCCAGCATATATAATGGAAATAAATAAAACCAAAAGCTTTATTGAAAATATTAAAAACACTTTTCTGAAACTTGATTCCTTCATTAATCAGGACGTCCTTTTTTTGCTTCGTGAGGAATTAAATGAACCTCGATACTATTTTTCAATTATAGAAGCAATTTCATCTGGAAAAACATCTTTGGGAGAAATAATGAATTATACAGGGCTGCAGAGAAATCTTATAAGTAAATATTTGAGCGTATTAATAGATTTAGATTTTATCAGAAGAGAAATCCCTATAACTTCCCGCAAAAGCAAAAAAGGCATATATCTTTTAAAAGATAATATGTTTAATTTTTATTTTAGATTTATATACAAAAATTATAATCTAATAGAACTGAATAATACTGAAATGTTAATAAATATAATAAAAGAGGACATGAATAATTATATAGGACACACATTTGAATATATATCAATACAGTTCCTTCTTGAGATCAATAAAAAAACTCCCACTTTCGACGAAATAGGAAAATGGTGGTATAAGGAAAATGAAATAGATATCATTACTCTTGGAAACAAAAATAATGAAACAACATTTTATGAATGTAAATGGAAAGTATTGGATGAACACGATGTAAATAGCATTATAAAGGAATTGAAGGAAAAGGCAAAAAATTTTAAATGGCATGAAAATAGAATAGAAAAATACGGAATAATTGCCAAAAAGATAAAAAATAAAGCGAAATTAAATGGCAATTATACATTATTAGACCTGGATGACTTTGAGAAGAGTATATGAGAAAACGAGAGTGCCCGCATCACTAAAGCTATATGGCTTGGCAGGGGGAATAGAATATCTTCAGGCGGAGTTGAATTCAGCTCTATGGAGATTCAATAATTAATTTTTGAAATTGAAACCGCCTTTGAAAGCGTGGATATGAGATCACAGTATAGAAAAACACCAAATTCACATAAACATTTTAGCAATAAATAATTTTATATAAGTTATTTCGATGAGGATTTAAGGATATTTATGATTAGTGTTGCAGATGCTATATTGGCTTTGGCAGCTTCAATTGCTATTGCCGGTGGGTTAATAGGAACTGGAATGGCGCAGCAGGGCATTGGAGCCGCCGGAATGGGTATAATTGCTGAAAAACCTGAAAAATTTGGTCAGGTATTGTTCTTCTTCGTTATACCGGAAACGCTATGGATTATAGGTTTTGTTCTGGGTATTATATTACTGCTACATGTAATATGAAAAAGATTTTTTATGTCACTTGAAAATATATTAAATGAAATTGATAATACGACACAATCAGAGCTCAAGGCTATCAGGGATGAGTATTCAGCCAAAATGCAGGCTGTGGCAAAATCATGTAATGATAAGATAGCCAGAATCAGGAGTGATTATGCTGTAAAATCAGCCAATGATATTAAAAATATAATTAGGCAGTATGAGGATAATATCAGGTTGCAGTCAAAAAAGATTCTTGATGAAAAAAAGAAAGAAATATTGAATAATTCAATGCAAAAATTAAGGTCTTACGTTGTATCTCTTAATAAATCTTCCAATTATCCAGAACTTCTGAAAGTTATGGTTGAAGAAGCAAAAAAGGAACTAGGTAAGAATTTCACGGTATATTGTAGTGAAACAGACCAGGAAAAACTTCAAGGTTTCAAATTTCCAGGCACAATTAATTTTGTCCCAGATAAATCAATAAAATCTGGAATTATTGCAATTGGTGCTGATGGAAAGAAGGAAATAGATATGCGACTGACCAGCATTTTCGATGCAATATCATACGATGTGGAAACATATCTATATGAAAATATCAAATAATGGTGATCCATATTAACACAACATATTCAGGAAGTTATGGAAGATTGAAAATACATTTTAATGACTATCTTAGTGATAGCTTTGTAAAATCACTTCTTGAACTGGATATTAAGGATATTAGATTAAAATTATATGAAACATCATACCGAGATGACATAGACAAATCTGCAGCAATAGGTACCAATGATACGGACATTCTTATGGTAGCTATTAACAGGCATGTGATAAACAACGCCAAAATAGCTTTGTTTGCAATACCCCCACAGATGAAATCATTTATGAAAACCTACGTATCAAAATGGGATATAGAGAGTATAAAGGCTATTATCACCTCCAAGGTTATACATCATGATATAAAATATACAGACAGTTTCATACTAAGTTTCAGGGATATTCCAATGGGGATATTTGCCGGAAATCTAAAAAGAGATGATTTCAGGGTAATAATGGAAAAAAATGATGTGGATTCCATTGTCAACTACCTTCTCAATTATGGTTTTAATTATCTCCTGAAGGATCTTGAGGAATACAAGAAAACAGGAGATACATCATCCCTCCTTTCGGCTATGGATTATCGTTATTATAATGATCTGATTAGCCATGCATTATTTTATAATGGGGATGAAGGGCAGATTATTAAATATGTAAAAACTGTTGTTGATTTAAAGAATATATTGACCCTGGCAAAAGCACTGGAACTTAATGTCCCATTCGATAAAATAGAAAACAGCATTATAGGCAATGGCAATTTTTCCATCTCTGCACTGGCCGATATTTTCAGGTCGGGGAATGTCCTGGATTTGCTTTCAGTTTTCAAGCACTTCAATATTGACGAAGCCCTTGATTATTATAAGGAGAATAAGAATTTGAGTATGTTTGAAGTAAGCATGAGAAAAGCACTGTTCCAGGAATACGTACCGGTAATGCTCAGAAACACCGCCTCACTGTATATATTTGCATATGTTCTGTATGCTGAAAGAGAACGTGACAATCTGAGGGCAATAATAATAGGTAAGTCATATAAGCTTGATAATAATATAATAGAGAGGATGCTGATATAAATGTATGATCTTTGCTTAATCGGGGAAAGGGAACTGGTAGCAGGCTTCAAACTTGTGGGGATTAATGACACATTTATCGCCACTCCTGAAAATGGCACATCTCTTCTAAAGCAGCTGTTCAATTCAAAGAAATATAATGTGATTATGGTCTCACAATCCTTTGAAAAGTATCTCAACAGTGATGAGATAAATCTATACAGAGGATCCATGGATCCGCTTGTAATATTTATTCCGTTGCCGGGAATAAAAGAGGAAGAATCGGTATATGATCTGGCAAAAAAAATTTTGGGTATTGATATTGGTGATTAAATGAAAGATAAAGGAACGATATACAGCATATCAGGACCGGTAGTGATCGCAA
>JAKBQO010000035.1 GCA_021835185.1 Thermoplasmata archaeon | reverse complement strand
ATGCCCCTTTTCCTGGTCCGTTTTGACAAGAGTAAGATGGCCTCCTCCATTGTTTTTTGCTTCCAGTGCCCCACTTATGTACATTTTTTCTCCGTTAATAATGATCTTCCCATTATTTACTGTTCCAGAGGTTGTAATGTTGGCCACATCGCTGCCACCTGATGGCTCTGTTGATGCAATTCCTATAAACTGGCTTCCACTGGCTATTTCAGGGAGAAGTTTATCCTTTAGTTCCTGCTTACCGTATTTCTGGAGCACATATGCCCATGAAGTATTCAGCAGATAATAGACAGATGTTGCCATACTGGTATCTACTCTGGCTATTTCCTCGGATATAATCACGGAATCCATAAATGACAGGCTTGGCCCTCCATATTTTTGCTTTATCAGAGGAGATATAATACCGTTTTCCCCTGCATTCCTGAAGAATTCAACAGGTATTTCTCCCTTTGCATCTATATCCCTGACATAGGGCTTTAAATTTTTTTCCAAAAATCTCGCAGTATTTTTCCTTAAAAGTTCCTGTTCATCACTGAATGAGAAATTCATAGTATTTTATGGATTCCTGATTATTAAATATTCCTAAGTGGTTATAATTGTGTCCGCAAAAATATGAATAAAATTTTATTTACCTGATAGATATTAACAGTCATGGATAATGTCAAGAAACTCATACCATACTGGTTCTTTGTTTTCACTATAGGATTTGGCTGGTTTATACTGGCACCTGTTATTCCAGAACTCATGGTGCATCTGTCAGCCACACTTTCTGAGATAGTGCTGATTCTTTCAGTATACGGATATACCATGGCAATAATAGGGCTTCTTGCTGGAGTATTATCAGCAAAATTTACTGTAAAATCATCGATTTACCTCGCAATGGCATTCTCCACAGCAGGGCTTCTTGTACGTGTTTTTGCAACGGATTATTCAGAATTTCTTGTGCTCTCTATAGTTGCAGCAAGTGCCTATCCCTTCTCCCTTGCACCGGTAGGAAGCATAGCTGAATCAATGGATCCAAAAAAATCAGCAACAATAATCGGGTTAAGCATCGGATTCCTGTTTCTCGGCATGTCCTTCGGAGCCCTTATAGGTCCCTATATCTATCTGGCATTTTCCCTGACTGGCATCATGGCATTGCCTGCTATACTAACAATACTTGCATCCATATGGCTGTTCATTTACCTGCCCCAATACCCGGAGAGATATAAGGGAAAATCACTTCGTGGGTCATTCAAGCCGGGTATGATAAAGAACTGGTACATAGGAATGGCCATGGCGTCCATATCTATATTATTTGGCGACATTGCGGCTACTGCACTGGGATTCCATTTCACAGGAAATTTCCTTTTAAAGCTTTCCGGCCTTATGGGTGGTGTTGAATTCCTTGGCTCTGCACTGGGGGCACTGATACTTCCATTTATTTTTGAGCGATATCATTTCATCAGGTTAGGTACAGTGCTCACTGCCCTGGTATCCTTCGTCTTTGCCATTATATTACTGTATTCCCTGGTATATACGAGTTTTGCAGTGCTAATAACGGGGTCGTTCTTCATATTCGGGTTCTTTGGTAATGCCTTCTGGGTCCTGGCACTGAATTCCATAATAAATTATGTGGAAGATCCTGGAAGGGCAGGCTTTGCCACATCGATGTACAGTGTGGCAACAAATGTGGGCGTGGCTATTATACCGGTACTTATCAGTGCAGAATTTGTAAGCATAAGCAGATCAATCTATGGAATAATCCCGGCTCTTCTTATTGTGCTTGTCTCCTTCCTGATCTCTCCCCTTATCCTGTCAAAAGGCAGGCAGGCAACCGTAGCCTCACCTGAGGCAGAGTAAACATTTTTTATCCCAAATATTCGTAAAAAATTCAGAACACTACATAAAAATTCAGTTTTGAATACTATTTAAACCCATTGCATCCAGTATGAATATATTTACCACATTCAGAAAATATATAAAGTGCCATATTATGATTTCCATATGGAACAACCAAAAACTGTTAAGAATGAGAAAATTGATCTAAAATTAGGTAATTTTGGGTCTTCGCCCGCTACTAAACCCTCACTGGAACTTGTTGATAAAATAATGAATGATGTGGGGACATCCTCCTTTGAAAGATTGTCCAAGCAGCAGCCATCTTGCTGGTTTGGAGAGTGGGGTGTTTGCTGCAGGATCTGCTATATGGGTCCATGCAGGATTCCCACTGTAAGATTCAAGAATGGGGCAACAAGAGGGGTTTGTGGTGCTACTGCTGATACAATAGTTGCCAGGAATCTCCTGAGAGAAACTGTTGGAGGAGCCTCATCTCACGCTGAACACGCATTCGAGATCGCTGAAACTTTAAAACTCGTCGCCACTGGAAAAATAAAGGGGTATGAAATCAAGGATAGAAAAAAATTATTGGCAGTGGCCAAGAATTTACAGATAGTGTCAGATGGGAAAACAGATATGGAAATTGCCAATGAAATTGCTGACATATCAATAGGGGATTTCAATAAGGTTGACAACGCCCCAATGAATTGGGTTAAGGCCTATGCCCCTTCTTCTAGCTATAAACACTGGACTGAGCTGGGCATAATACCGACAAATGCATGGATACCCATAATGAACGCCATGCATAGGACAAGTATGGGTAATGACGCTGATGTGACAAATCTTCTTCTTGACGATCTTAAAATGGGTATAATTGACGGATATCCTGGACTGACAATGAGTACTGAACTTTCTGACATCCTATTCGGAACACCTAAACCTGTGAGTTCCACAGCAAATATTGGAGTACTGAAAGAGGATTATGTTAATCTGGCCATTCACGGCCATAACCCACTTGTGGCAGAGAAGGTTCTTGAATGGACCGTTAATCTTAACGAAGAGGCAAAGAAGCTGGGAGCTAAAGGTATTAACGTTGTAGGAGTATGTTGCAGTGGAAATGAAGTACTGATGAGGCATGGAGTGCCACTGGCCGCTAATGAGATGCAGGCTGAGCTGGCAATAGCCACAGGAGCACTTGATGCAATGGTAGTTGACTTTCAGTGCATATGGCCGGTTCTTGGGGAGGTTGCCTCGTGCTATCATACAAAGCTGATAACTACTATGCCATATGTGAAGATACCCGGTGCATTACACATTGAATTTTCTGTTGAGCGTGCAGATGAAGTAGCAAAACAGATTGTTGAGCAGGCACTTCTCGCATATCAGAAGCGTGATCCATCCCGTGTACTACTTTCCAAGAAAACAGAGCCGATGATTGGTGGTTTTTCTGTAGAGTCTATTGTAGAACTACTGGGAAAGATAAACAAGGAAGACCCGCTGAAACCTCTTATTGATAGTATTGTCAGTGGAGACGTATACGGTGTGGTGGGAATTGTCGGGTGTCCTAATCCCAAACTTAGAAAAGAACTTTACACAGAGCGCCTTATAAACGTACTTTTGAAAAACAATGTTCTGGTACTGGTTACAGGATGCATTGCACACATATCCGCACAGGAAGGCTTTATGAACCCCGCCAGGGTTGATGAATTTGATATCGGCGAAGGTTTGAAGGGCACACTTAAGGCACTTGGAAAACTTGCGGGCCTGGAGTCATTGCCTCCTACCATCCATATGGGATCATGTGTGGACAACTCCAGAATCGGTGTCCTTGTTAAATTGCTGTCAGAGAGGCTTAATGTAGATGTTTCTGCTCTTCCGGTTATTGCATCCGCACCCGAACTTATTGCCGAGAAAGCAGTGGCAATTGGGACATGGGCTTTATCAATAGGACTTCCCGTGCACACTGCTCCGGAGCTACATATTGAGGGCGGAGAACAGGTAAAACAGATACTCTCCGAGAATATGAAGGGCAGCATTGGTGCTGAAACATTCTCAGAACTCAACCCGGAGATAGCCGCCCAAAAGATGATTGACATGATACGTGAGAAGAGAATAGCATTGGGGCTATCTTCTTAAGGTGAATTCAGATGGATTTTACTCTGTCGAATGAAGTAAAAAGAGACGAAATAGTCAAAAAATTGGTAGAAGGAACTGAAGAGTTTGCAATTAACCGTCCCGGAAACAGGATTGTGATAACAGGAAAAGGAGGTACCGGCAAAACAACAATAACTGCAATTCTTTCTTATCTTTTTGCAAAGGAATCCCATGTTCTTGCAGTGGATGCAGATCCCCAGATGAATCTGCCCTATGCCCTCGGTATGAAAAAAGAGTTGGCCAGAGAGATAGTTCCATTGAACAGGCATGTGGATTACATAGAGGAGAAGACCGGTGCCAGACCCGGATCTGGTTGGGGAGAATTTTTATCCTTGAATCCCGATGTAAGTGATGTTGTAGACAGATTCGGAATTGATGTTGATGAGAGAATAAGCCTGCTGGTCATGGGTACTTTACATAAGGCTGCAATAGGATGCTTATGCCCGGAAAACGATCTTCTTGACTCAGTTGTTAGACATATTTCCTTAAGAAATGATGATGTTATTCTGATGGATACGGAGGCTGGAGTTGAGCACTTTGGAAGAGCTATTGCAAAGGGCTTTGGCCATGCAATAGTGGTAAGTGATGTTTCATTCAATTCGGTTCAGGTAGCTGACAGTGCGATAAAACTCGCATGGGATCTTGGAATACAGAAAATTCATCTTGTTTTCAACAGGGTGGGCAGCAATGAAAGCTCAATTAAAGATCTACTGAAAGAAATGGATCAGAGCATTCCATTTACGGTTGATTATATTCCCTACGACGATAGTTTGGGAGCTGTTGATCCTTCTGTTACATCGTTGATCAAAAACAATACGACTATTTTGCCGGCAGTAGAGAAATTGCTTAAGCGTGTCCAGAACTCAGAATAAATAACGTCAACTAACCCTTCTTAAGGGAAGTGGGCTGTCGTTCTGCGAAATGAGTTTTTTATATTTAAAAAGATTTCAGCACTGTGGCACATTCCTTGTTCATATGGTCAGTCCGGCCGGCAATACTTGATGCTGTAGAGAAACACATGGAATGTCAGAAGGGAAAATGACACTAAGAACGTTAAAATAACAATAACCACTTATCTATAGATAGAAAATGGAATTCAAAGCTACATATGTTTCATGGAAGGAAATAGAAGAATGGACTAAGGGAATTAGGAAAATGGTTGTAGAGAATAATTACAATCCCGATATTATTATAGGTATAGCCCGTGGAGGTCTTGTTCCTGCAAGAATGGTTGCCGATTACCTGTTTAAAAAAGATCTTCTGTCCATAAAGACAGAACACTGGGGATTGACAGCAACAATGAACGGAAAGGCTGTTCTCAAAGAAAAGTTAAACTATGATGTTACTGGGAAGAAGGTTCTCATAGTGGACGATATAACCGATACAGGTGAAAGCATGAAGCTTTCTTATAATTATGTCAAATCCATTAATCCAGCTGATGTAAAAACAACATCAATGCTTTACATAGATGGTTCAAACTATACCCCGGATTTTTATGGTAAGGGGCTTTCCAAGGAAGAGTGGGCATGGTTTGTCTTTCCATGGAACGTTTATGAGGATACCTTTAATCTTTCAAAGAAATTCATGGATGTTCCTGTTGGAGTTGGGGAATTAAAAGAAAAACTGGCTGAAAACTATGGTTTGAATGTTGAAGATATTGACCTGGAGGAAGTTTTGGAAAACATTGCGGCATTAAAAATGCTGAAAAGGCATGAAGGGAAATTCTCAATACCTTAAAGAAAATTTTTTAAGCTTGTATCAATATATAAATATGTCATTATTAAGGGAAATTAAGTCATCCATAACTGGTGAAACAGTAAATACCTATATTTCACAGATACTGGAGGATAAAATAAAAATAAAAAATTTGCAGATTCCGGAATATCTCTATGTGACCGACCTCATAAACCCGACACGTTCATATTTTTCCAGAAAATATCCAGATGTCCCCATGCCTGAAAACGTGGAATCCAGAATGAAAAACGGTGAAGAAATACATTTTCTTGCCAGGCAGTGGTTTGAAAGGCTGCCTGGATTCTCAGGGTCTGAAGTCATACTGACCGGTGCACAGATGGGATTGAATGTGGTTGGCAGGGCTGATTTCACACTTTACGATTCCATTGTTGAATTCAAGACAAAACATTTTGACCGCATCAGCATGGAAAATATATACAGTGTTTACAGTTCAGATCTGGAACAGTTGCTTTTCTATGCTGCCATGAACAGAAATTTCACCACAGACAATTATCTGGTATTCTTCTCAGATGAAAAGTTTTATGCTTACAGGGTTTCCATATATGACCGTGGTGCAGTGGAAGATGAGATGGTCTACAGATTCTCCCTTATAACAAGGGCAATGGATAATGGAGATATAGGAGATTTTCCCCGCTGCTCATACTTTGGATACGGATGCCCCTATTCGGAAGCCAAAATATGCCCGTGCCATTCCCTCCGGCCTGGAGATTCTTCATGGGTTAAAAATGTGGCCAAAGTGGAGGAGGACAGGGATCTGGAATCCAGCCTTCAGGAAATATATGGAGAAGGTAGAAGTTCCACAGATTTAAGATTTTATGATCTTATATACCCAAGAAAATATTACCACAAAATTACCGGCGATTCAAGAACCATGGAAAATTCCGGTCAAATTCCCGATTCTTTTTATGAGAAGAATAACATAAAATTCTTTGCAATGGAATCCATAAACAGTTCTATTCTGAGCGTGAGTGGAACTGAAAAAGCACAGATCAACCAGGTATCTACACTGCCGCTCTATGGAGATGACAAGTATATAATAAAAAACATTTATGATGAAAACTCTATAGTCCCTTACCTGCTAAAGATTAACAATTCAAAATATCCGAACAGCATTCCTGAGACATATTATTCTGAACTGGCAATAACATGTGCCCGCCGCAATATGAGGGAAGGTCTCATAATAGTTGTGTATCCAAGGCTTGAAAACACTGTTATGGTGCATGATGTTCTGTTCGATATAGACAGGATTATCAGCTTATGCAGGAAATCAATAGAAAATATTGAAAAAGCCGTTGCAGGCAGGACACCAATGATTCTTGACATGTGCCCGGAATTTGCAATAAAATCCTGTGATTTCAAATCATGCAGCTGCAGAAAGGAAATTGTAACAGGTAGGGAAAAACAGTGAAGCAGGATAACCAGTTCATGGGATTCCCACTTATATTAAAAAATTTATAATTTATCCATATATATAGCTCACACCCTTTTCAGGGTACTTGAATTCCAGGGCACCGAATGGGCATGCATATAGTGCTGCACCGCATTCCAGGCATCGTTCATAATGAACTGTTATGCCATTTTCCTTATCCTCCTCATATGTTTCGGCCGGGCAGACCCTTATGCATGGTTTATCAATGCATATTTTGCATATACTGGTATTAACTTCTATATGGCTCTGGTTTCCAACCTCGTTTTTATTCAGTCCAAGTCTCTTTATCAAATCCATTATATCACCTTCAGCATGTCCTGCAACAATGTATAATACCCAATGTTGTTCTTTTTAATCTCATCCATCATGACATTTTTTATATTTTCCCGGGAGTTGCCAGTTACCGTGAACATTCTGTCCAGTACGCCGGCCATTATTTTGGGATAAGCATCGAATGTCCTTTCGTTTCCAAATAATGTGGAAATCCTTGAGGCAGCCTGCATGTCCCTCAGTATAAAGCTGTCTTCCAGCATCTGTTCGTATACAAAGGTATCATTGAAATTGCCGGAATCTTTTATTTTCTTTGCGGCTTCACCGGCAAGGCGGCCAGATTCAATTGCATTGTCCATGCCCCTGATTGTAAACCCGTCATTAATAAGGAACCCCGCAGCGTCCCCAGTGACAAGGATGTTATCTGCGTATCTTCTTGGAAGTGTTTCAAATTTGTAAAATGGAATCATGTGTGCAGAGTATTCCAGCAACTTTCCCTCAATCCCAAGTTTCTCCCTGAAATTTTCTATAATTTCAAATGACTTTTCATCATGGCCTTCAAGAGAATCCAGTTTCAGTGTAAGCCCTATGGAAGTGGTCTCTTTATTTGTATAGGCAAATCCACCACCTTTTATCCCATCAGAAAGCCCAAGTATAGTTTTTGATTCGCCGTAATCACCTTCAGGTTTTTTATCTATTATCTCCTTTACACCGAGCATGAACTGCTTTGGCATGAAATCCGGGTTGTTCTGAAGATTTTCCACAGGTTGCATTTTAAATGATTTTTCCTGCCTGAGTCCCAAGTACCTGGATGCAAATGCTGCAGCTCCGTCACTCTCAATAACCAGAGGTGTCTTTATGTCCCCCCTGTCACTTCTAACAACAAGCCCTTCATTCTCCCTGTCTATTCCTGACACAAGTGTGGAATAGGATATGGGAACTCCAAGGTTTTCTGCTTCAGATGCGAACCATGCATCAAATTTTGACCTGAGTATAGAATAGCTGTTTTCACTATCCTTATTTTCAAATGAAAAACTTGCTTTATGATTCCCGGTATAAATCTCGAATGTCTCCTTTTTGATGGGGAGTTCCAGAGGGGCATCCCTATAATGGTCCCCTAGAAGTTTCTTTAATGAGTGTATATACATTCTGCCGCCGGATACATTTTTCGATCCGGAATGTTCCCCACGTTCGAGAACTATAACGGAAAGGCCATTTTTTGCAGCAGTAATTGCCGCAGAAATTCCGGCGAGCCCACCGCCAATTACCGCAACGTCAACATCATAATCCATCATTGCATATAAGCACTGTATTTAATAATTTTTTGTATGAGTTTTTAACTCTTTTATATAAAAAATTCATTGTGTTATTAAAGATTTCCACACATCCATCTCTGTCTTTTTCCTTCTTTTAAGATAGCTTGTCCAGTAATCCCCAATAAATTTAGCAGGGATGGTTCCGTTGTATATTCTGTATGAACTGTCCTTTGAATACATGTATTCAATGTCATGTACTACTATGTCCTTAATTGTTGTTTCCTTCATTATGTAATAATTTTTATTTTCACTGTCGCTGAGTATATACAGCAATTTTTTTCTGTTTCTGTTAAAATCAATGTATTTTAATATTTCATTTCTTGTTTCCCTTGTAAGCTGGTCACCTGATTTCACATCCCTCCTGATCATATCATAGAGACTGTTTTTTCCTATCTTCCTTTCATCAAGAGGCAATCTCATGATCTCGAACATCCCGGATTTTGATTTCAGTATTTTTATGTACCTGTAATCCTTGTTTCCCAGCCTTATCTTCAGGTCTATGTCGCTGTCTTTGTACACCTTTATGGCTGAAATCCTTCCTGGAAAAGCGTCAAAAATATTGATTACTACATAATATACAGGCTTATCACACTCATTAATATCATCAAAATCCTTTTTCAGTTTCTTAATGTTGCCTGGTTTAAAAACTTCGGCTCTCATTAATAGTAAATGCTGTTCCAATATAAAAATGTAAAATATTCATCCGAAATAGCCAAGGTCATCCTTTGAAGTTTTAGTCTGGGCTTCCTGGCGCATTTTTTCTGTTATGTCCTCAAGCTGCTTTGTTTTTTCATCAATATCCTTGAGATTTATCCTTGTCTTAAGAACCTTTGATAGAACTGTTATTATTTCCCTTGCACTCTTGGGGTCGGCAAAGTATCCGGATGTCTCACCCATGAAGCAGGCTCCCGGTATAGAAAATAGCTCTGTGCCCATGCCAAGAATCAATCCTGCAGAACCAACTATTCCACCACTGGGCTCGGCCTCTGGAAAAACTACCCCATTGCGCATTAAAGACCTTACAAGTTTCTTATCTGTGACAGCTCCAAGCACCCTGGGTTCGTCAACAATCTTCCCGACGCTGTAGCCACCAAGGGTATAAACCATTGAAACTTTATATTTTTTCAGCAACTCAAGCGTCCTGAAGGAAAGTTCGTACTGTCCTTCCTGCGTTGTCCCCTGAAAGTCGCCGGTGAGAAAAATAAGGTCATTCTTCCTGCCAGTTTTTTTATAATAAAGTGATTCTCTTACAAGGTGCACCACATTGTTGTTTATAAATACCTGTGGGGGAAGGAATTCTGAGTATATATCAGCCATTTTCTTCATTTTTAATTTATCTACAAAATAATCTGCAGCTATTTTTCCCACGTTTCCAATACCCGGGAGACCGCCCACAAATATGGGGGAGTTCAATTCGGGCTCCTCATAATTTTTAATCATTATCTTTTCCATTGTTTTTTTCCTCCAGCATCTTTATCCTGTATTTCTGGAATTTGTCCGCGGGCGAGTATTTCATAGGGATGGCCATTACTGTTGCTGCGCCACAGTGAGGGCACATGATTTTCATTGAATACAACCCGCAGGACGGGCATTTCATTATGAGAGTTTTCATTGTTCATCCCTTGCAAAACTATAAGATATATTATTTTTTTTGCATCTGGTTGAAATCATCTCTAAAACATTTTTGAGTTTTTCCTCTGCAGATTTATAGTCCTCATCCACAACAGAAATCCTGTATTTTGGCGATCCTGCATATGTTAGATCTATATTTTTTGTGTCTCCAATATCAAGGGCATTCTTTATAAGATCAATTCCGTTGGAGGCCAGTGAGTACATATCAATTTCACCTCCAATTTTTACCATGGGGATCGATATGTTCTCCTTTGAGACTTTTATAAATATGTCTTTCCATGGTTCATTTTTATCCTTCATAAAGTCCTTATTGGAAGCTGCGTCAAAAAATGCATCATAAACGCTACCGTACTCAGATATCAGATAATCTTCTATGTTCTTCATTAGCCCTTTATCTGTTATGTTTGCTTCCTTACTCACAATTTCCAGCAGCTTGTATGCCTTCTGGTCGTTCTTCCATTCCTCTATTTTTTCTCTTTTTTGATGTTCGTTTACCCTTTTGAGTGAGAGGTCAACATGCCTTCTGTTGTTGTCCACATTTAATACCTTGCATACTGTTCTCTGGTTAACCCTTACAAAATCCTTAATGTGCTTTATCCAGCCAGTTGCAACTTCGGCTATATGTATAAATCCAGAAATTCCTGGATACTCATCAAGCTGGACAATGGCCCCGTAATTCTGTACTTCCCTTATCGTAACAACTACCAAATCTCCCTGTTCGGGCATATCTCTGGACATAACTGGCCTACAATTTTACCTTTTCCACAAGTTCTCCTGATGTGGCGAGTGTTGACCCTGTTGGTTTTGCTATGGTTGATCCGCAAATGTTACAGACAACCACAGAAGAGATCTTTGAATAAACAATCTGTTCATTCCCGCAGCTTTTGCATTTTATTTTAAGGAAATTATTTCCCGTGTCCTTCAATTTTTTAAATTCATCTGCCATTTTTATGCCTCCACTATTTCAAATTTCTTTGCCCTCTGTGTCGGAGGAGTTATTGATTTCTTGCATACAGTGCATTTAAGTTTTAATGCAATTCTCTTTGTCGGTTTTTCCCGACCCTCATATCTTGGCCTGGGGAATCCACCATAACCAGATGTCACCCTTCTGAACCTTCTCTGCCCGGCCCTCAATTCACTGGCTTTTCTTTTACGGACCCTTTCTACATCGTGTACCGTATGTTTTTTGCAGTATGGACAGTAAGTTTTTATTTGCTTTGGCATTTTCATAATATCAAACCTTAAACTATATTTTTTCCTGATATATAATGTTTATACAATTTTAAATCATGCCTGAATTAACAA
>JAKBQO010000034.1 GCA_021835185.1 Thermoplasmata archaeon | reverse complement strand
CCAGTGCATGTTTTGCCGCGGTTTCAATTATTTTTATATTATCCGGCATATTTATCAGTAATTATCAAGGCTGGACACAAGATATTTTAAATTGTTTGATTTTGCTTTCCATGCCTTTATGTCAACCTTTGTAAATTTTCCAACATATTTTATTGCATCCTGTATATTATCGAACTTCTCCGGCTTTCCTTTAAGCAATTCCCTGACATTTTCCCTTACATACCAGACCCCTACAGGTATATTAAAACCGGGATATATCTCCCTCCAGAGCATCGCTGACCCGGTTCTTTTGATTTCCCTGTATTTCTCTGCAACAGCAAGCCTGGAAGAATAATAACACCCGCCTATTCCCGGATATGTCTTCCTTCCGTAATACCCTTCATAGTCAAGTTCGACTTCAACAGAATCCCCGAAACTATTCCATGTGCTTCCCGGGAACCATGATTCGCCCCATTCAAACATCCACTGCCCCGGTGCAAGTATTGCTATAAATAAATTGCCTGAGGTTTCCCTTATGTAAACTTCGAATTCATCTATTTCCCTGTAATCCTTTATCTCTTCCACTAAATTATCAGATATTGATTTATCCGTAGCCGTTATTGACCATCTGGTTGGCACTATCCTTCTCTTTTTTCCTGTTCCAAGGGAACCTGAACTGAGTGCCTTGGAAATCCCATTAATTCCCATTCCCTTTTCATATAGCTTCAGTATTCCACTTCCTGCCTTCAGATCCTTATCATAGTATATCTTTTCAATCCTGTTATCTATATGGTAATTCCCGAATTTAATGCTCTTCAGTGGCGATGATGGCCCCATAGGCGTTATATTTTCATCAAGCACAACATTATCTTTAAATGATTTTTCCACAGTCATCTCAACATCCACAGGCCTGGATGATAATGAGCTTATCTGGATTTCCTGGAGCCTGTAGTCCGGGTCTGAAGCTTTTGTTGCTTCAATTTTTATTCCACCCCTTAAGAGTGAAAGCCTGCTTGAGAGAAACTCATTCAAATCTGTGGAAAGCCATTTTGACTCATCCTCCATATAGGCTGTATCACCGGAGAAAGGGGGTGTTGACGGATAAATATTAATTTTTGGGTAGCCATACCTGCCAACAAAGAGCGATGGCGGTGAGGAACCTGAAATTGAATTTCCATTGAATGTATAAACTTTTTTAACCCTGTCCACAATAGAAACAGGGCAATATGAAAGACCGCATAGCATCTTTGCACCGCGGCATTTTACGCATAACGATGGTGGAATTTTAACCAGCTTTTTTCCCATATAACCTTATTAATTCTAAATACTATATTAACCCTTTTCAATATTGCCAGCTTCTATAAACTCTATATTTTTTTTATGGAGAAAGTGTAATTTCAACAACACATTTATTGTCCCCGTCAGGAAAATTCTCAATTAGCTTGAAACCTTCATTCGAAGTGTTAGGCAGCATTGAACCTTCAAGTGATCCACAGACCATGTCTTTATTATTTTTTGCCAGTTCGTAGAAAATACAGTTATGCCTGATGATTTTAACTGTGTCATGATCCACTTCCATCTTTGCATAATAACCAAGCTTGTTCAGAATATTAACGTATTCACCTATTTTTTCAAGTTTTTCTTCCCTGTTCAGTGATGTTAGCGACATGTTATCCGATGTAACTTCCTTTATAATGTCTTCTGCCATCCGCATGAGAATTTTATTTAATCCTACAGTCCCCAGTTCTCTCTCTACCTCTTTTAAAAGCATAGATGAAAAATTGATATACTGTTTTGGGAAAATTTGCATTCCATTCTTTGTTAACTTATAATATTTTTTTGGCCTTCCGGTTTTAGCCCTGACAAAATAAGATGAAACAAGATTATGTGTTTCAAGATAATAGATATGCTCCTGGACTGCATTTTTGTTAATACCCATAATCTCGGATAATTGATCGAGTGTTTTATCATCGTATAGTAGAGAACTGAGTATAGTGCTTTTGCTATTGCCCAGATAATCATTAACTATTACTTCCATACAATCACTAAATATATATTCTAATTTAATATTTATACTTATATGTACTTTAGTTACTTTATACATAATAAAATGTTTAAATACCAATTTGTAATGAATCTATAATGACAGATATGGCACTCAAGATAGAAAATCTTAAAGCCGAAGTAGAAGGCAAAGAAATACTAAAGGGTATTGACCTTACTATTAACTCAGGCGAAATTCACGCTTTAATGGGTCCTAACGGGGCCGGCAAAAGTACCCTTGGTGAGGTACTTATAGGGCATCCTAACTATAAAATCACAGGCGGAAAGATCCTGATAAATGGCAGGGACATGACAAACGCCACGCCGGAAGAACGTGCCAGGGCAGGCTTATTCCTGGCTTTTCAGAATCCAATTAGCATAAGTGGGGTAAAAATATCTACTTTTCTTAGAATGGCATATAATAATCTATATCCCGATGAAAAGATGCCACTTAAGGAATTTTTTAATATGGTCAAAACTGTAATGAAAGATGTTGACATGGACGAATCCTTTATATCAAGATCTATAAATGATGGCTTTTCCGGAGGAGAGAGAAAACGTTTTGAAGTTCTACAGATGGTTATACTGAAGCCGAAAATAGTAATACTGGATGAAATTGACTCCGGGCTAGATGTGGATGCACTGAAACTTGTATCAGCTGAAATCAAGAAAATGCATGATCAGAAAGTAGGATTTCTAATAATTACACATTACCAGAGGATATTAAAGGACATTATCCCTGAATTTGTCCATGTGTTAAAAGATGGCAGAATAGTAATGAATGGTGATAACAAAGTATCCGATAGAATAGAAGATGAAGGATACGACTGGATAAAGGAGTGATAAAAATGGAAGACTACAATAAAGATGAAGAAATAGAAAAACTTACTGAAAGTTTAAAGCACAACAAAAAGTCAGATTTTGAATTCCACGATACAATAAATCCCGTTTATTCAACAGGAACAGGTTTGAATAGAAAGACCGTAGAAGAAATATCAGATATCAAGCATGAACCTGACTGGATGAGGAGGAGCAGGCTTAAAGCGCTTGACATTTTCCTTTCAAAGCCCATGCCAACATGGGGGCCAGACCTATCGGGAATAAACTTTGATGAACTGACATACTACTCAAAGCCAGGAGAGACCAAAGCAAAAAACTGGGATGACGTGCCTGATAAAATCAAGGAAACATTCAATAAACTCGGCATACCACAGATGGAGCAGAAATATCTTGCAGGGTCTGTTGCCCAGTATGACAGTGAAGGCGTTTACGGGAGCCTGAGAAAGGAATGGGAAGACAAAGGCGTAATATTTACCGACCTTGATACCGCTGTACAGGAGCATCCGGACCTTGTGAAAGATTACTATTGCCGGGCTATTCCACCCAGTGATAATAAATTCGCAGCTTTAAATGGTGCTGTATGGTCCGGAGGGTCATTCCTTTATGTCCCGAAAAACGTTACAATAGATATGCCATTGCAGACATATTTTAGAATGAATGGTGAACAGAGTGGGCAGTTTGAACATACTATAGTTGTAGCTGATGAAGGGGCAAAAGTCCATTATATCGAAGGCTGCCTGCCTGAGGATGAATTAATCAGTCAGGGCGATAAATTTGTGCCAATAAATGAACTATTGACAGATGATTCAGTAGTCTCAAATACCGGCAATCAAAGAAAGATTACACGCAAATATGTGCACCCATACAGTGGCTTGATGTATAAAATAACACCATTATCACCTGGAAATGCTTTCAGGGCAACATCAGAACATCCAGTTCTAAGTATAAAGAAAGAGGATGTAACGTCAAGAATAAGGGATGGGCATTACGAAATATCAACAAAAAAGCTGATGGAAGCCATACCGGAATACAGAAGAATGGATGAATTGAGCGAAGGAGACTTTATCGTTTATGTATCGCCTGTTGAAACAGAAGATGACGCTTCCATAGATGATGACATGCTTAAAATTCTTGGCCTTTATACCGCAGAAGGTTCAATATCATTCAATAAATCTCTGAATTTATATCAGATGTCTTTCTCATTTGGTTTATCAGAAAAAGAAGAAAAAATTGCATATGAATTGTATAATATAATAAAAGCTAAAGGCGAGCAGGCAAATATATTCAAAGCGGATAAAAAATATTACACAGTATCCACATACTCAAAAACACTGATAGACTTCTGCTTAAATAACGCTGGAAAATATGCAGACAAAAAGGCATTATCTGAAAAAATAATGAAACTGCCACCGGAAAAACAGAAACTATTGATCGATTATTACCTGAAAGGGGATGGCAACGTATACATTAAAAAGGGCAAATCAAAAATGATCCGTGCTGGCACAGCAAGCAAAGTGCTTGCATTGCAGCTACAGGAAATGTTATCGAGAAATAACACATTTGCCAGCATAATGATAAGGAAAGCTTCAGATGATGTAATACTGGGCAGAAACATAAAAAGAAATGAACAATACATCGTAGAGTATACAGAGAATATGAAATTCAGCAGGGTAAGGCATAAAGATAACTACTATTATGTTCCCATAAAGAAAATGGAAGCCGAAGTATATGATGACATCGTATACAATATGGAAGTAGAAACAGACGATTCCTATCTGGTAAAAGGATTCGCAGTCCATAACTGCACTGCTCCGAAATACAACACAAGTTCATTGCACACTGCAATAGTGGAAATATACGCCAGGAAGAATTCTGATGTAAAGTACACAAGTGTACAGAACTGGTCTGATAGTGTATATAATTTACCCGTCAAAAGGGCATGGGTTGATGAAAATGCACATATGGACTGGGTAACAGGTGAACTGGGATCCAAAGTAACCATGATATATCCATCATCATACCTCAGGGGGAGGGGCGCATCCACATCAAATCTCCAGATAACCCTTGCAACTAAGGACACATTCAAGGATGCAGGAGGAAAAGCGTTGCATCTGGCACCGGATACTACATCCAGGATAGTATCAAAATCTATCAGCCTTGATAACGGGCTTACCGCCTATAGGGGCCTTGTAAGGATGAATGAAGGTGCAAAGCGCGCTAAAAGCCATGTACAGTGTGATGCCCTGTTGATAAACAGCGATTCCAAGAACTACACATATCCCTACGATGAGATATATGAGCCAACTGCTGAATTCAGCCATGAAGCTACTGTGGGAAAGATAGGTACAGATGAGCTTACATACCTGAGATCAAGGGGATTAAGCGAAGATGAAGCTTCATCTATGATCGTTCTCGGGTTTATGGATGATATCATGAAGGAAATTCCTATGGAGTTTGCAGTGGAAATGAACAGGCTCGTAAAACTCGAAATGTCAAAAATGGGAGCTGTGGGATAAACCATTTTTTTTAATTTATACCGGTGATTAACATGATAGAGAATTATTTAGAAACATTAAATCAAAGATTTAGAGATTTTGATATAGAATATAGAAAACAGGCTTATATTTATTATTTAAAATATCCTGACCCGTCTTATAAGGAAAGCCCGGACAAAAAAACCTATGTAAATATTACTGAAAAAGACCTTGAAAGGATGGCATACGGAGAGCTATCAGTTTCTATCAAAAAAGATGAAAAAATTGATAGTAATTATGATCTCGTTGTAACTGATTCTGATTTTATTATAAGCGGGGAAAAAAAGGGAGTATACATTTCAAACATGAAAACTGCATTTGAGGAGAAAAAGGAACTGTTCAAAAAGTATGTTGACCAGCAGTTAGGCAAATATAACAGGGAATACCTGATCAATTTTTCCTATGAAAACGGATACTTTATACATTTCCCCGATAATACCAACACCGATGTGAAGATAGAATCAATACAGGATTCCAACGCATCATTTGCTTTCAAAAATGTTATCATAGTGGGAAAAAATGCATCAGTTGAGATCACAGATGTATACAAGAAGCACAATAAGGGAAATGGTGTCCATGGAAGAAATATATACATATTCTGCGGAGAAGGTTCCCATGTAAAATATAACTATGTCCAGGATGAAGGAGAGGATACAGTCAACCTGACCTACGTAAGGCCAGTTCTTTACCGCGATTCAGAAATCAGGATAATAGATGTTAACGCAGGCGCAAATAAGGTCTTTTATAACCACGAAAGTGAAATGTACGACAGCACAACAATGAAATCATATGGAGTCAATGTTTCAAGAGGTGACCAGGAAATGGATATATGGGACTCAAGCGTGCAGTATGGAAAGTATTCAAACTGTGATATAAATATAAAGGGCGTTGTACTGGATAGGAGTTCCACCATGCATAGGGGAAACATAGATATAGAGCCAGAAGGTGTAAAATCATCTGGATTTTATGGTTCAGCTATATTGCTTATGTCCGAAAACGGAAAGGGAAATTCAAAGCCAGCACTATTGATTAAAAACAACGATACAAAATCAAAACACTCATCATCAATATCCAGCCTTGACCCGGAGCAGATATTCTACCTGAGATCCAGAGGATTAAGTGAAGCTGAAGCAAAGGATATGATTATAAATGGCTTTACAGGATATATTGAAGATATAACAGACAATGAGTTCCTTAAGGCTACTATAAAAGATATTTTAAAACTTTAATTTTATTAATGAATTTTATTTATGTAAAAGATAAACTTTTATAACATTGATATACTTATGAACGGATGACAGAAACGTCACCGCAAAACGGTGAACTTACAAGGCATTTAACTTTCAAGGATGTTTTCTTCCTTTCCTTCGGCGGCATGTCTCCACTTTTAAGTATACTCACATATGCTGCTTTTGCAATAACACTGGCGGGATATGACGCTCCAATAGTCATGGTCATTGGAACGCTCCTGGTCCTGGTAAACGGGCTTGTTGTAACACAATTATCCAAAAGATTTTCATCATCTGGTGGATATTACACATACGCGTTTCAGGCCTTATCTGCGAGAATAGGGTTTGATACAGGGTGGATGTATATATTCTATTCTATCCTATACGCCCTTGCTTATCTTACCGGTGCAATATTTATAATTGTGAGCGTGTTTGGCATTTCAGAGTATTATGCCTTTCTTCTCATAATAATTCCATCCATTACATTCCTAATTGTAGGAATAAAGCTTTCTGCCAAGTATGCACTCTATGCTGTTGCAATTGAAATATCTCTCATGGTAGCTATAGTGGTAATATCATTTATTATAACAAAGGGTGCTGCATACATTCCAAATCCGGCTGTATACCACATTAGCGGTGGCGATTTTGTCCTAGGGATATTATTTGCTATGGGAATTCCTACAGGATATGGTTCCATAGCACCGGTATCAGGCGAGGTATCAAATCCGAAGAAAGTTGTTGGGCGTAGTGTCATATCTGTTATACTGATCGGCGGCACCCTGGCAACATTGATGATCTATGCATTTGCAAACCTTATCCTGCAGAATAATATCGTTATTCCAACCAGTGATAAATTGCCTGTTATAGGTATTATCCTGCACAATTTTGGAAAATATGGAATATACCTGTATTATGCAACAGGAATAGCAACCATTAACGATGCTATATTAGCTTTGCTTTCATTCGGGTCTGCAGCATCACGTACATTTTTCAGAATGGGATACGATAAATCTTTCCCGTCCATTTTCGCAAAAAAAGTAAAAGACAACCCTATTGTTGCCAGTCTTGCAGTGAGCGCTATAATGGTTGCACTTCCATTGCTTATTATGCATTACATAACAGTAGAAACCGCTTTTATATTCTTAGGAACAATATCTGCTCTCGGGGGGTTGTTTATACACGTCAGTGCCAATTTCTCCCTTATCAGAATAGGACTAAGGCGTGGAAGAAGGCTGATATCACGTACAAAAAAAGGCATATACTCTTACATTAATGGTTTCAAAGAGGTAATACTAGCCCTGGTTGGAGCTATTATCAGCTCTATAGTGCTTGTCTATTCAGCATATTCTACAGTATCATGGTACACATTACTGTTTCTTGTATGGATTGTGGTAGGATTTATATTGTCCGAAGTCAAGGCAATTACATTAAAAACCTCAGATGATATGATGGATATCAGCAAAGAAGGGAGAATACTGGCTGAAAATCTAATGAACATAAAGGTTATGGATGCAAGAATACCTGGCCTTGATGTAATTGTTGGAATTAACGATCCATTAAGGTCTGCTCTGGAAAAACTACTATCTAAAAACATACCCTATGCAATAGTTCTGGATGAGAACATGAAGCCTGTTGGCACATTGTATGTAATAGACATACTTCTCCTTCCTAAAGACGCCATCGACCGTGGGAAAGTAAATCAGATGCATCTTGAAAAAGTTGTCAACATAAGTGTTAATGATGAGGTAACAGATGCTGTCAGAATTCTCAAGGAAAATAATGTAAATATTCTTTCAATTGTTGACGGAGCAGGAAAATGTACAGGCACAATCACTGAGAGGGAAATTCTATTAAAGCTCGCGAGTACCGATAAACCCGCAGTTGAGTAGATATATGCCGGCAACCCGATGCCTGCCCATGGCACTGATACAGAGGTAATTTAAGCGTTATACACAACATGAAGAAAAAATAATTATTATGTCTGAATCGTATGTTTTCATGTTCTTAAAAATGTAAAAGGATTCAGAGAATAAGGAACTGCAATAATTATAGGCACAGAGTATAAAATTTTGATTAACTTGCCCCTGACATACTCCTACAGCTGAAGCGGTGGGCTTTCTGCTACGGGATCGTAAAAATTAAATGTGTGTATGCACAAATATATTTTAATAAATATATTAATTGTATAGGATGTATAATTTAACAGGAAACATTGTGTTATTAAATCATTCACTGTAATTATACATTTATATGCCAGAATTCAAATTTATGTCGTGGCCCCCGGCTACCGGTATAATCTCTCCGGTTACCATTTCAGAGTTGATCAGAAATTCTACAGTTCTGTTAATATCATCCGGTGGATATCTCCTGGTTATTCCAAGTTCCACATTTGATTCTATTTCATCATCATTCTTCCCTATAAATCCTGGAGCAACTCCATTTACTTTTATGTTATATTTAATTAGTTCCCTGGCGAGGCTTTTCACCATGAAATAAACTGCCCCCTTTCCTGCTGCATATCCAGGATTTGAATTATAATACACATTTTCTGATGCGGAAAATCCTATTATAGAGCCATGTTTTTGCCGTTTAAGCAAAGGAATTGCTGCACGGGCAATATTATAAAATGTCCTTGCATTATTCAAAATAGCATCCACGAACATTTCTGGCTCGGTTTCTTCAATACTTTTATTTGAATAATAATTTCCTGCTACATTGATAACCGCATCTATGCCCCCCATTGATCGGTCTGCTGCCTTAATAGCTTCAACGCATTGTGGATATGAATTCAAATCCGCATTATAAAATTCGCATCCAGTTTTACCGGCAACTTCCTTTACATTGCTTCCACGGGATATTAAAAAAACATTGTAACCTGCATCCTTTAGATAATATGCGAGAGAACTCCCCATTCCCCTGCCAACGCCTGCTATAACAATATTCGATTTCATAGGTAAATATGATTATGCTGTATATATATTTATTAGAACTTTAAAAGCGCTGGGAGGGAGATTTGAACTCCCGAGCTATTTCTAGCAGTAGATTTCGAATCTACCGTCTTACCGGGCTAGGCTATCCCAGCTTAATCCAGTATTTCTATTATTTATTTAATTTTTGATGTTCTTTCTTCATGCATTTATCCATTACGACTTCCATTCCCATATCCATTGCAAGTTTTTTTGCATCTTCATTTACTATTCCTTCCTGCATCCATATGACCCTGGCTTTTCCTTTTGCATCTTTCACTATTTCTTCAACAAATTCAGGTTTGCGGAATATATCGACAACATCCACGTTACCCTCAATGGACTTTACATCCTTATAAACCTTTTTTCCTTCCCAGTTTTCCAGCACCGGATTAACGGGAATTATGTTATATCCGTTTTCCATAAGGTACTTTGAGACCTGGTAGCTGGCCCTATCAGGCTTATCAGAAATACCTACGACAGCGATATCCCTGTATTTTTTTAATATTTCCTCTGCAGTCATAATCAGGAATCGTTAAATTAATTATTAAAGGTATCTAAATCTAAGTGTAATGTTACAGGCATCGGGAAATAATCAGAGTATGTATACTGCGGTTATCCATAGAAATCCAGGAACAAACAATGTTTAAATATTGTTTTGAAATAGAGTACATATGTTCTGTTCTAAATGCGGTGCACTTATGACACCATCAAGGGATAAATATGTCTGCAACAGTTGTGGCAATGAAATTCCAAAAGCAGGAACAGCTGACCAGAAAATTATATCAAAGAGTTCAGATAAAGAAATTATAATGGTTGCCAAGGAGGTAAATGCGGAACCACTTGATAGCGATGCCGTGTGCCCTGTATGCCATCATACAGGAGCCTATTATCTCCTCAAGCAAACACGTTCTGCAGATGAACCTGAAACAAAGTTTTATACATGTGAGTCCTGCGGGCATAGATGGAGAGAATACTGAATTATATTCTCTATAGAATTTAACAAAAAATTATATAATATATTTTGATGTTTGCTTATGGTTCTAGACAATTTATCAGAGTCACTTAAGAGCATTATGCGTAAAATCTCCGGTTCAAGTTTTATTGACAAGGACACTATAAAGGAGGTCACAAAAGAAATTCAAAGAGCTTTATTAAAAGCTGATGTGAATGTTAAACTCGTTTTAAAGTTAACCAATACAGTTCAGGAAAGGGCGTTAAATGAAAAGCCACCTGCAGGCATGACAGCGCAGGATTATATTATACGTGTTATCTACGAAGAGCTTCTAAAAATACTTGGCACAGATTCCAATTTCGATCTTAAGCCCCAGACAATTATGCTTGTGGGTTTATATGGAAATGGTAAAACAACAACAGCAGGAAAGCTTGCCAGACTTTTTATGAAGAAAGGCTTATCCACAGGACTGATAGCTGCTGATGTCCACAGGCCAGGCGCATTTGAACAACTCCAGCAGATTTCCGGGGATGTAAATTCTGGATTTTACGGTGAAAAGGGAGAAAAAAATGCCCTTAAAATAGTTAGAAACGGCATAAAGGAACTTGCAGACTTCAAAATCAAAATTATTGATACCAGCGGCAGGGATTCACTGGACCAGGAATTAATAGATGAAGTACATGAAATTAAGGAGAAAATTAATCCTGATACGGTACTCTTTGTTATAGATGCAACACTTGGACAGCAGGCTGGCCCGCAGGCAAAGACTCTCCACGATGCTGTAAACATAGATGGAGTAATTATTACCAAGATGGATGGTACTGGAAAGGCTGGCGGTGCGTTGAGTGCGGTTGCAGATATACAATCTCCTGTCTATTTTATTGGAACCGGGGAACATATGGATGATATCCAGATATTTAATCCGAAAAAGTTCCTGTCAAGGCTACTGGGTATGGGCGATATAGATGCCCTTATGGAAGTAGTAAAGGAAACAAACATAACTGAAGAAGAAGCTGAAGCCTCACTGGATAAACTTATGTCAGGGAAATTTGATTTAAAGGATATGTATGATGTCTGGGAGAAATTTGCTAAGCCAGGGTTGCTTAAGAAATTCTTCGGAGCACTCCCACTTGGAAAAATGCCAGGCGGAAACAAA
>JAKBQO010000033.1 GCA_021835185.1 Thermoplasmata archaeon | reverse complement strand
CAGGAATGAGAAAAATGCATCGGCAAACAAAAGCACGTAGCCTCCATCTATGGGGCCAAAATATATCCCGAATACCATGCACAGGAATACAGATATGACCAGAATGAAAATTGTTGTATAAACAGGAGTTCCATTTTTGTCAGTGCGGGAAAATATTCCGGGGAAAATTATATTATCTCTGGAAAATGCGTAAAATATCCGTGTCATGGAAGTTCCCATAGATATATTGTTTCCCATGAAACTATTGACAGTAAATATGAAGAGAAGCCCGAACATTATTGGGCTCACTTCTCTGAAAAGAACTAACCCATTATCCACAGAATTTCCAAAGGATAGCATTCTCGATGGCCCCCATGCAACTGTCATAGCATATGATAGGAATACTATAGTAACGCCTATTATAATTGAGGAAATTAATAATGATTTTGGAACCGTTTTTTTGGGTATATGTGCTTCTTCAGAAATTGCAGTTAATGCTATAGATAACCCTATAAATGTTACCACGGACAGGGTAAGGGAATGTGCGAATCCTATGATCCCGCCACTGGCAATAAACGGCGAAAAAACCGCAAGCGTATTATTCTTCCCTGCAAGTATAACAAGGCCTATTCCCCCGGCTATAAGAATGATGAATTCTGCGATCCCGGTTATTATCTGGTAATTTGTGGAAAACCGGATTCCCTTATAGAGTATTATAAAGGTTATAACATTCAATGCAAGTACTATGGGAATCCATAATCCGCCGGTCAAGATTTTACTATCAAATATGCCAAAAAATCCAGCAAGTCCAAGCATGCCAAACCCCGCATAAGCAAATATTGTTCCGAAAAGCAAATTCCACCCTTCGAATGTTGCCATGAATCCCCCTATACTCTTTCCCACATAGGTAAAATCACTCCCTGCGGAAACATACTTGCTGGAAAACCTGTAGGAAGTATTCAATATAGTTAAATATATAAGAAAACCCACCAGTATTGATAGTGGAGTTGCGCCCAGAGCTACCAGTGCTATACCTCCAAGGAGATACGCTATATCAGCGGCGGGAGCAGTCATTCCCCAGCCCTGCCATACAAGCCTGTTTGTTCCAAGAATATTTCTTTTTAAATTATCTGCCACGGAAAACGATAAAAATGTTATCTATAAATATATTGTAGCACAGAAATATAACAATATTGTGATATAAAATAATACCTGTTTCCTATTTATGGTTGCCTTCTTCCTATAATATTGTTAATAATTATATTATATGGTCCTGTGTAATCTTTATCCAGTTTCTGGCCACATTTTGTGCATTCAAGGGACATATCTGGCCCTATCCTGTATTCCACGTTTCCACAATTGGGGCATGCACTTCTTATCCAGAGCTCATCAGGTGGTGTTTTGATCCTTGGCTGAATTTTCGCTGCCGTATTGGGTTCTCCAGATTGTGCCGGTTCATCCGTGTCTCTTTCCCGGGAGGCTTTTCTATTTCTATCTACAATATAAAAAGTCACAGTGTAAAGCCCGAGAAATGCCCATATAAATATGAAAACTGAAGTGATCGATGATACTATAACATTGTCGGCAAAGGCAGTAAGTGCAAATTCAATGAACGAGGAAACGAAACTGGCAAAGACTGATCTTAATAATCCATATCTTATATAAATAAAGCTGAGTGCCAGTGTTGAAAGGTAAATTAGAATGGAATCATAAATATTATAATTTGTAATTAGGACAGCTACTGCTGCGGGCAATATCATAAAAACTATCAGATACTCTTTAACATGACCGTAGGGATTCAGGAACGAAGAAAATTTGAACTTTTTTGTAGCCAGCAGAATTATGGCAATTAATATTGTAATAGGTATAAACTCAAATATGAGAACCTGAAAAACAGAACTCATGAGATAGATAAAATTCTGTTCCCCTAATGGCATTTTTGATACCGGGCTAACTGCTATTGACGGATCAAAAACTTCTATAATTACAGAGGAAAATACGAGCAAAGCCATGTAAACAGCAAGTGCAGAGAAATAATACTCATTATTTTTTATATCAAAACTTGCAAATTTAGTGCTGTTATAAATGAATGGTGTGAAAGATGCCAGAACTATAATAATGCCTGATATTAGAAATATATATGCCAGATTGCTGGTAACGGTAATATGAAGGTAAAAATAGGAACCTGAAACACCTATTATTGAGTTTATGTCTTTGATAAGAAAAGGGATTGTAAAAAAGAATCCAAGAACAGCTATAGCAATTCCAATATACGAAATGCCCCTGTTCAGTCTATTTATTAAATTCAGTTCATCCATTTAAAATCATATAAAATAATCATAATTCAACCTATCGGTTTCACAGGCATAATTAAAAATTTTTGCCAGAAATTTATAAAAATAAATTATGCAGGCATAAATTTATTTCAAAGTTATTGTAAGCCGTTTATCTATTTTCCCTTTAACGGTTGAACTGGCCACTTCTATTTCGCCTACTTCGGATGTAGTTGCCGTATAGAGGCCATAATCAGACTGCAATGGAAGCCCCGCAATGTTTATGACCCTCAGTTCTTCATCATCTGGCAATGTCCCCGTGGAATAGCTCATTCTCTGTTTTTCCCGTGGAAAATCATTATTGTTCATGTATTCTATCTTTATGGGAATGTTCTGCTTCACTATTTTGTTTGCTTCCTCAGTGATATTTTTTACTATGTCTTCTGTAATGTTGTCTATATAAAGATCAACCCATGCTTTGTCATCATATGTCTGGCTTATTCTTGATTTGGCGTTGTAAAACTTATAAGCCAATCCAGATATTATAAACATGGCCGTCCTGAATCTCATATGGATACTCCTGACATCCCAGTCCAGTTTCTGCTGAATTGTTTTTCCAACCACATTCTCCGGATATGTATCCAGAGAAATAAGGTGAATATAGTCCCCGTCTGTCCACACGTCCACTATTCCATAAGTTTTTCCGTCAATAACTATTTCACCCTTATCATTCTGCTGCCCATCCATAGTAGGGAAAAAAATAGTTTTGTCCACAGTCAAATCTGTAAATTCACACATAAGGACCTTCCCCTCGCATTCCTTTAAGTATGAGTCCTTTAAGAATATCTGTTCTGTTATCATTAAGCACATAAGAACTTATTTCTATATAATTTTATTTTTATTTTTTCATGAATAATATGCATATTATTCCTGTTTGTCCCGATTATTCCCAAAAATATCATAAAGCATATACCCCGTCCTGGTAATTTTTTCTTTTTCCATGAAATAATGATTATGGCGTTTAAAATCGAAGTTTTTGAAAGTTACATTATCATATGATATATCCATTAATACCAGGGGCTCCGGGCTTGCCAGATACGTAAATTTGTTTTCCAGTGAGAAAGGGTGTTTTTTCCCCATAAGTGCAAAAGCCATCATGCTCCGTATCTGATGCCATACAAAACTACGCCCCTGGATATTAATTATGTAAAATCCATTGCGGGTTGAATAATTTATTGATTTTATAGTTCTTACAGTATTCCTACTGTCCAGTTTACAAAAATTTACAAAATCATGCTGCCCCACAAATTCTCCAAGCGTTTCCATTACCCGGGATATATCAATATTCTCAGTTATAATATATGAATATTGCTTCATGGAGTTGTGCCGGGGGTTTAAATAGCTATCAAGTGCCGAATAGGAATAAAAGAACATTCCTGGAATTCTGGCGTTCAGGATTCCCATGACATTTCCTATATTTGTATCTGTGTCAACCAGCATAACATTTCCCCTTGCCGATACATACCTATCAGTTCTTGCTGCACTTTCAATGTTATTTCCAATACCGTATTTTTTCAGTATTTTTATAATTGAATCCTCAACACTGTTTTCACCATTCCCCCTTTGAAAACCCGTAAATGATGTTCCATCATATCCATATTTTATAAGATAATACATTGTTTCTCTCTAATTTTTGATAAGGCTTTGCTATCAGGCAATGCTTCCCATGTACATTACCCTCTCTGGGAGTTATATTATTTTTGTGCCTGTTCCCTGAAGGTCTCCAGCTTTCTACACTTTACCCTTACATGCAAATAAGGTTTTATCATGTTAATTGTTCTTGCGGCTACGCCACAAAGCCCACAATTTGAATATAATGCATATTAATAAATCTTTGTGTGTTGAGTTGTATAATTTTAATGTTTTATTGTCCTACTGAACCATATACTTTTTATTAATACCGGTTACATAGGAAAATGTACATTATGGTGTTTCTAAAAGTAGTATGGCAAAACTTTATATCGGGTTTTAATTTAATCCATTAAAATGTCGGTCCCTTACAGAATTACCATCAGAGTTTCTGAAGATTTAATTAATCAACTTCAGGAAATAGTGGAAAAAAATCAATATAGCAGTATTTCAGAGGCAATACGTTTAGCCATCAGTGAATTTATAACAAAAAACAGGGAAAATGCTACCAGCAAGGTAGACCTGAAACTTCCAAGAAATATATACACAGAACTTGAAGAGGAAGTAAACAATGGAAATGCCATATCTGTGAACGACCTTATACGATTCATATTGAGGGAATATGCAAAGGGAAAAACAAAAAACTAAATTTATATAAATTGTTAGTATCAGTTTACAATGGTTGTAATAAAGGAAAACAAGGATGACCTTATCCATGAAATCGGTATCAATTATTACTCAAAATTAAGTGATTTTGCGGGGATTATAGGATATTCCATTGAAGAAGAAAATAATGAAGTAAAGCTGGAATTTAATCCTGACAGGCCAGATCTTTTCTCATTTTATGCATTAAAATCCAATATGAAAATATTTTATGACGGCAATTATAGAATAAAGCCGCTCTTCGAAAAATCAGATAAACTAATCCGTGTAGATAATAGTGTAAAATCTGAAAGGCCTTATGTGATGTCCTTTGTCGCCCGTGGAAAGCCACTTGGAAATTATTATAGCCATATAATAGATTATCAGGAAAAACTACACGAAACTATTGGAAAATCAAGAAAAAAGATGGCTATAGGCATACATGACCTTGATAATATCTCACCTCCCTTCCTGTTTACCATGCGGGATAAAAAAACTTTAGAATTTACAACATATGACAATTTCCATGGAACAGCCAGAGAAATACTGGAGAAGCATGATAAGGGAAAACAGTACCGGCAGCTAATTTCATCGGACACAATGGTGCCTGTAATACTTGACAGCAAGGAAGATGTAATGTCAATGCCCCCCATAATAAATGGGCTGAAATCTAAAATTGGAAATAATACATCAAAACTTTTCTTTGATATAACAGGAACAGACTATAATGCGGTGCTTTCTGCGTTTTACCTCTTTGCCTATGAAATGTCGTATATTGGATATGAAGTACTTATACCTGATGCTGATAGGAATACAATTAACTATGACTGGAGAAAGGTAGAAATTACACATAAAGAAATTACAAAACTTATGGGATTGGAACCTGATAATACTGTAATTTTGCTGAGAAAAATGGGATACAGATGTGAAGTAACATCGGGTGGTTACAGGGTAAACGTTCCAGGAAACCGTATAGATGTTATGGGGCCTGTAGACATAATAGAGGATATAGCAAAGGCATATGGCTATGGTCGCATTCCAGCCAGGCCACTGAAAACTTCAGGTACCGGTGTTCCGTACACACCGAACGAAGATGAGAATATAATTAAAGGAATATTAACATCTATAAATTACCAAGAAGTCAGAAGCTTTATCCTGAATTCAGAAGATTTTTACAGGAAAACAGGATACTCAGGAGATGTAATAATCACAAACCCTAAAAGTTTAGAATACTCAGTAATTAGAGATAAATTATATCCAGGCATAATAAGCCTTCTTGCAATTAATAAGCGGAGAAAACTGCCTTTAAAAATTTTTGAAATAGGGCAGGTTGTTGTTTCCGGAAATCAGGAAAGCCATCTCTGTGTATTGTACAACAATTCGAAGGCAGCTTATTCAGACATTTATGCTGTGCTTGAATATTTGCTGGCAAGAACAATAAATGCCGGTGCAAAGGTGTTGCAGGGCAATTATAATGAAATTATATCAGGTAGAGGAGGAGATATTGTTTATGAAAACACAACACTGGGAATAATAGGAGAAATGGACCCCTCAATTCTGGTTGATTTCGGGATTCAAAATCCGGTAGCCTTTATGGAAATAAATCTTGACAAACTAAGAAACATTATAGAAAAATAACTTTCGTGGGTTAAGGCAAAATCCACATACTTATTATACAGTATAAATTAAGATGAATAAATAAGAATTTTAACCATATTGCAATTCCGTACCATGAAATCAGTTAATCTCCGCGGTGCAGTGATGCAATCATTTACATCCATCGGACCTATGCTGGATTTCATCGCGTTGTTTTCAATTATCTCTGCATATTCTGGTTCAATGCTTCCATTCGTCGTTATTTTTTCATTTCTGCTTTCCTATTTCACATTATATACAATATATTCCCTTTCCAGGATATATGTTACAAATGGCGGTTACTATTCATATGTGGGCAATGCACTTGGCAGGGGGGCAGGGTTTTTTGTTCTCCTGCTATATATTATATATTCTGTACTCACCGTTCCCAATATATCACTGTTCATTTCAGGATTTTCATATTCAATTCTGGAGCTGGCTGGCTTCACTGCTCCGGTTTTAAAGTATGTGCTCCTTCTTATATTTATAGGGACGGTTTACTATGTTGTATCAAGGGGGTTAAAAGTATCGATAACCTATACTCTAATTGCCGGTTTTCTTGAAATTGCCTTTATTATTTTAATGAGTATAATATTCATAATCTACCGCTCTCCAGGTTTTTCATTTTCCGGGATAAATTTTTCCTTTAATCCATTCTTCTTCGGCGTCATATTTGGCATACTGGCATTCTCAGGCGGTGGATCGAGTATATTTATTTCAGAACAGACTGCGAGTTCACATATAAACACTCCAAAGTCTTTATTTCTATCCTTTACAATATCCGGGATAATAATGGCAGTTTCGGCATTTGCATTGCTAATGTTCGCTGGATTTGCAGGCCTCCGTGCATATGAAAGCAACTCATTTTATATCACCGAGCTGGTACAGGCAAGGCTTGGAACGCCATTCCTGATATTATTCTCATTTTTTGGCATCATGAGTGCATTCAATTTAAGTGTGTCATACCTTAATGCATTTGTCCACATGGTGCCAAAGTTTTATCATGATTTTAATTTGAAAGGTGAATTTAACCGGAATAAGTTGATAGCAATTTTATCTGTGACTTCTGCTGGCATTGCTATATTCAGTGGATATTATGGGGGATTTTTCAATTCCTTTGTCATCATAGCCGGAATAATCAGTTTCGTTTATATTATAATACATATAATTTCCAACATATCATTGATAAAAATATTCAGGAGAAAAAAATTTTTTATGCCTGTCCTGTCATCTATAATTCTTACCATAGCTTTTATCCTTTCATTTTCAGGAAATACCGGTTATTATGCTGTGATTAATTACTTTTTAATAGGATTCATAATGATTTCTGCATTTATCGTAATACTGGTAAGAAAAATTATACCACGGTTTTATATGGCTATCAGGTTTGAATATTACGCCAGGATTAACGAACTTCCAGAACATGATAAATAAATGTTGCAGTATTATAAACAAAAGGCTAAGGCGTAAAATCGATGAAATGTATAAGTTTGTCAATGAATAGTTACCAAATAAATACAAACAGTAATGCAGGCAGGCCAATAGCGACATACAGGAAAGTATAAGAGGACTTATGATCACAGAAAGATGCAAAATATTTTACAGTGTTCTGCGGTGTACCTGATTCATATATAAAGGGAAAATTAAAGCTATGCTATTGAATCTATACTAAATTCTGGCATATTAAAAATACTGAATTCTTAAATAAATAAGGTAAATTTTTATATTAAGATTTCATTATCGAAATTAATCTATGGAAATTACAGATCGATTTAAACAAAATATAGCCAGGCATCCAGAGGTACCAGTCCTGATTGCCCTGCTTGCCCTTTACATGTTCCTGTCCAATTTTTTTGTATGGTCACTGGCATTTCAGGACAATTACCTGAATGTATCGGGGGGAAGTGATCCCTACTTCAATTATTATATTGTTCAGTATATACTGAGTACCCATACGCAATTAACACACACCATTTTACTAAATTACCCTGTTGGCACATTTAATGCAAGGCCGCCTTTCTATCAGTGGAGCATTGTGTTTGCAGGATATATTCTATCTCCATTTGTTGGGGTCAAAATGGGCGCTTATTACGCTTTTATGGAATCTGATGCGTTTTACGGAGCGCTTTTAATCATACCTGTATATCTTATCACAAAACAGATATTCGGCAAGAAAGCAGGTTTATTCGCTGCTGTACTGTTTACCATAATGCCAGGAAACCTTACATCCGGAATACTTACAGATGGGAGGGCACATACACCTGAGCTTATATTCGCATTTTTATCCATATACTTCTTTGAAATGGCGGTTATTACTGCAAAGAAGAGGGTAATAATAAATAAACTTACAGACACAAGGTCATATTTCAGTTCAATTAAGAACTACTATGAAGAGAACAAGATAGCAACAATATATGCACTTATGTCTGCAGTTTCCCTTGGGGGGCTTATAGTATTCTGGCAGGGATTCCCGTATATAGAAGTTATACTGCTCATATACGTTGCTGTCCAGCTTCTTTATAATCTATTCACAAAGAAGCCAACAGGCTACCTCACATATATATCTACAATATATGTGGCTGCATCTTTTCCAATAGGCTTTTACTATTACGACGTGACTTTCATGATCCATGCATGGTTTTTGCCTCCCCTTGCAATGGGGTTGATGATTATTGGATTTGGCATATTAATTAATATAGTGGCAAGGCGTCCATGGATCATAACCATACCAGCACTTGTTCTTGTTACTATAGCGGGATTATTCGTTATAAGCAAAACCAATCCAGCAATACTCAAGGAACTGATAACGGGTGATGGGTACTTCGTAAAATCGAGGGTATATTCAACCATAGCTGAAGCAGCAGCCCCTGCACTTGGCCAGTATATATCAGATTTTGGCCCTGGACTTTTCCTTCTGGGAATAGCAGGTGTGCCATTCATAATTTATCGCTTCCTGAAAGAAAAGAAAGAAGCTACCTTACTGGTTATAATATTTGCTATATTCTCAATATTCATGAGCTTTGAGGCCGCAAGATTCAATATAACTGCAGCTCCAGCATATGCAATACTTGGCGGAGGCCTTATAATGTACTTTGTTGACAAAATAAGGCATAACGAATCAACAAAAAAGTCCAGGCATGTTTCAGGAAGAAAATCCCTGCGCAAGAATATAAGCGGAGTGACAATTGGATTTGCTGTTATAGTGGTTTTAATATTGATTATTCCTTCAGGCATGGGTGCATTTTCTGCAGCAGTACCTGAAAACAACGCTGCATCATACAATCATATACTAAATTCAACAGTTCCAAAGGGCATAAGGCCGAACAATCCATTCGGAAACTATGGACTGGCAATAGACAATAAAACACAGCCTATAGCAGCTTCTTTTAACTGGCTTGCAACGCAGAATACAAATCAATCAATAGAAAATCGCCCTGCATATGTTTCATGGTGGGATTATGGGTTCCAGGAGTTACAGCAAGGTCAACACCCCACAGTTGCTGATGATTTCCAGCAGGGTATAGCAAGTGCTGGGCAAATGCTACTGGCACAGAATCAAACACAGGAAATCTCTCTGTTCATTTCAAGGGTATTGCAGACTCCCGGCGGGTATTCCAACGGGCATTTCAATGCAAGCATAACTGCTACAATGCATAAATATTTTGGCGTCAATGAGACAAATACCATAGCAAATATGTACGGCAATCCATTGAATTCTTCTTACACACCGCTTCTATCAGAGACAGCATACGGAGGCCACCAGATAAATGTTACATCATCATATAATGCCAGACATGCACTTATAATGGGCCAACTTTCAACCAAATACAATTTATCAACACTGGTAAATGCCTATAGCGCATTGGAGAAAGTCACAGGATCTTCAATATCGTATATACAGGTAGACCATTCACTGTATCCATTTTCAGGTTCCAACCCTGGAATATTCTATGCACCTGCATATCTTACCGACACACCGTCTTATACCGCTGATGGTGAAGTTGTTCCTACAAATTACTATAATGTAGTAGCTGTTACAAACACAGGAGCTCAGTATACATTAAATAATCTGCCTACCGGTGTCACCGTAAGTAATTATCTTCTTAACTACACATCCGCATTTTACAATACCACCATATACAAAACAATATACGGATTCCCGGAATCCAACATAAACAATGTAACACATGTATACCCTGCATTCAATATGAGCAATTTTGAACTGGTATACTATGCATCAGAATATAATCCAGCTAAGGATGCAAATAATTCAACTCCTGGCTGGACCCTGATACCACTTCAGACTGCGTATAAATACCAGCAGGAGGGAAAGGGGACAGAGGTACTTCTTCCAGCCAGTTTGATAGGAAATGAAGATCCTATTATAAATTACTATCCCGGTGCAGTAATACACGGGCAGATAACGAATGCGAACGGTATCGGAATAGCCGGAGTTCACGTTACAATAGAAGACCAGTATGGAATTCCACATGAAGTTGTTACCACAAACAGCACAGGATACTACTCAATAACAGGATTGCCTGGAAATGATACACTTGTATATTCCACCGGTTCAGTGAATCCAGATACTCTTAACGGCACAAACGTAATAGGCACACAATCTGTTGCAGTTTCACAGAATCAGGGAAACAGAATAGGAAATTACAACATTACACAGAATATGCATATGGCAAGGAACTCAGTATACGGCTATGTAACAGTTGATAATGGTACGTCGCACGCTTCAATAAATTCTGGAACCATAACATTAACAAATTCTACATATGGAATAAATGTAACAGCGCCTATAACAAATGGCATGTACTCCTTGAGCAATGTTATACCATATGGATACAATGCAACAATAACCTCTAATGGAAAAACATACACAAACTTTACAACTTTACAGGTCACAGGCAAATCACAGCAATTAAGCAATCTTACAGTTAAAATGGATAGCATTAAGGTAACCGCATCTGTTAGCGGTTCAGGTCTCTCCGGGTATACCGCGTACTTAAACAGTACTTCGGGGAACTATCAGCTCACCGGAGTCACTTCATCCTCCGGAACATACACATTTGGGGTGTATCCCGGGACTTATAATATTACCATCAAAGCAAACGGAACAGAGGACAAATCAGTTGCAACAGTTTCTGGATGGGGCAAATCGAAGTCTGTATCGCTCACACCTGAGTTAACCGCAAAGGTTTCAGGTAATGCTACACCGTATGCTAAGATATCCTTCTACTTTGATGGTCAGATATCAGATTACCAGAATGTAACTGCAAATGCTAGCGGTGCCTATAATATATCGATGCCCTATGGCATTTATACTATATATTCCACCAATACATCAGGCGGCGTATTTGCCAAAACCATAAATGTAACGGGAAATGCTGTCCAGAATATTTCATATTCTCCAGCAGTAAAATATAAAATTAGTTCGACCATGAATACTACAAAGTACTACAGCGGTACATATGAAATACTAGCGGCAAATTCTACAGGCCAGC
>JAKBQO010000032.1 GCA_021835185.1 Thermoplasmata archaeon | reverse complement strand
AAATGAATGGTACCTGTTTCCTGTTTTGCCAAGTGTACCCCTGGCTGCCAATGCCGCAGGCAAGTTGCTTTATGAAATTAAACCAGGGATGGAAATAAAAAACAATGGATATAAAATGGCACATACTGGAAATGGGAGGAATACAAAAAGGCCAACCTTTTACCATGGAATAAATAAGCATTAAAAATTAATTTCTGGCCTGAATTCTGAAATCGGGCTTTCTGTAATCCCATTTAATCCAGAAATCTTTAATATTATCCATGGAGATAGAAAAAATCTGTGAACTAACCCTGTATATATGAAGGTTTTCGTTTTTTATTGAAAGCATATTTATTTTTAAATATACCGTTTTATTGATAGATATGTCATAAAACCCTTTCAGAATGTATGATTTCATCTGGATATTTTTAATAGAGAAATATATGAATCCATCCAGAAAATGTTCGATATCATCCATCAACATAAGTAATATCTGTCAATTAATAAATGTTTCTAATTCTTATTAGCACTGTATGAAAAATTGTGCATTCAACTGGATTAAAAAAATCAGGGATTAAAATTTTTATGTTGAATTGCAATAATATGCTGTATTTTTGTTGTCTATCAACTGTGCCAGGATTGCTATTTACTATAATGCCGAAATGGCAAATATTCATTTCCGCTTGCAGGATTCGGGATGGCTGCAAATTGCATAAAAAGTTATTAAATGGAATGGCCTGGGAAATAGATGTTATTATATAATTCCATTAAATTAATTTCTCTTTGATTTGGTATTTCATCCCGTTGAGAAAATTTTCGAATATGTCTGTTGCAGTTACTATTCCAACCCCTCCGGGTACAGGCGTTATATTTTTTGCTTTATTGCTCACAGAATCAAAATTTACGTCACCGGATATTTTATTTCCAGAATAATTTATTCCCACATCTATTACTGTAGATTCAGATGTTACATAACTTTCATCGATATAATCTGGTTTTCCGATTGCAACTACAAGAACTTTGTTTTCCCTTGCTATTCTCTTAATGTCAACTGTTTTGCTATGGCATAACGTTACAGTATAGTCCCGGTTAAGCAACAACATTGCCAGAGGGCGCCCTACTACAGCTGACCTGTTTATAATGCAGGCATTTCCCGGCTGTATCTTATAATATTCCAGTATATCTACAACTGCCCTCGCAGTGGCAGGCGCTATCATCTCATTTTTTGTATACAGGTTTCCCTGGTTAAAAGATGTCATTCCATCCGTATCTTTGTAAAAACTTATATTGTCCACTACTTCCTGAAAATTAAGTGGGGTAGGAAGTGGAGATTCCACCATAATACCATTTATTCGCGGATTTGCATTGGCATCTTTTATATAATCAACCAGCTTGTCCATGGTAATATTATCGAATTTTTCCAGGGTAACATTTATTCCAAGCTTTGTACCTCTCTTTATTTTTGAATTTGCATATATGGTGCTTGCAGGGTCATTGCCAACCTGGATTAATTTTAATTCCGGCTCAATTCCATATTTTTCAATTATGCCTTTAATCTCACTCTTCAATCTTTCCATTTTCTCAGATGCAACTACTTTTCCATCAAGTAACATTTTTACCACTTTATTATAGATTTAATTTCTTCAGGCGGCTTTGCCCTGAATATTTCCGTATCTTCCGGTTTATAAATTCCGGTTATAAGTTTATTTATAATCCCACCGCTGGAAGATCTCCACTTTTCCAGATAACCGATAGCATCCATGTAATGTTTTTTGGAGCCATCAACAGACCCGGAAATTGCAATATTATGTTCAATAATATAGTTCAGGTCATTCCCTGTTAGGGGTGAATCGGAAGCTGCGCCGTTGGTTCCGAAAAGAATAGCGATACCGTTATAATTTAATTTCTTTACAAATTTCATAACTGCTGCAGGGTCACCACTGGTATCAATAAGAAGGTCTATTTTATCCGGCCCATTTTCCTCAAGATAATTATAAAATAAACCGTGAATTCCTTCAATAATTCCCATTTTCTCTTCTAAAAGCCTGTGTCTGTTTGTCAGATAAACGGTCATGTCATATTCTCTCGCCATAAAGGCATATAGAAAAGCTTCACTTCCAGTTCCAATTATCAGGCAGTTTTTAGATATATAGGTGGAATCTTCAGCTTCGAATATAGACCTTTTTGTTAATTTATCAAATATTTCAAATGCTTTCATAACATTTTTTGCCGGCTCTGTTAGGGTGCTTAACATCGCCATTGAACTATCATTAACTTTTATTAAATTTTCCGGAGAATCGAAAAAATATTCGGAGTTGAAACCATCGGCACCCCGTATGCCTGCCTCTGTTATATCATTATCTGCATCAGAACAATTGTCCTGCCGCCCGATTCTGCAATTTATACATGTTCCCCTGCGCCTCACAATGGGGATAACGTAGTCACCGGGCCTGATTCTGGAATTGTTTTCTCCTATATCTATGACCTGGCAAACTGCCTCATGGCCAATGACCATATAATTTTGCCCTGTGGGATTATATGCAAATGGCAGGTGGCCAGCAATTTCAGCACGGTCTGTCCCACATATCCCGGTGTATACTGGCCTTATCTTTGCTTTCCCATCCTTATAATCTGGCATATTAATTCTGCCATAAGATATGCCACCCCCGGGTGCGGATGTTGTCAGTGCCATAACTCCTTCCATGCTTAGGTTAGGATATGATGATAAATCAACCTGTCGATTATAACTGTTTATAGAATACCGGATAAATATAGATATACTTAATATAATTATATTCAAATATATACTAGTAATGAATATAGGATATCTATGGACACAGAAAAAAAATTAGAGGAAGTAAACAGAATAATGAAAGAAGCCGGTAAAGACAATAGTGCATTCGCAGGTTCTTTTATGAATTTCATGGGAGCCACAATGGGAAAAGGCGCACTTGACACTAAAACGAAGGAATTCCTGGCACTTGCACTTGGCATTGCTGCCAGATGCGAATGGTGCATTTCATACCATGTCAATGAGGCAATAAAAGCCGGAGCAACCAGGAAGGAGCTTATGGAGGTCGGGTATGTAACTGTGCTAATGTATGGTTCACAGGCCCTGATGGAAATGAATAGTCTAGTTGATGCTATAAATAAACTTGAAAAACAATGAGATTATATAATTTCCTGGCAAAATTAGTTAATTCAGAAGGTTACTATAGCTTAATTGATAGCGAAATAAATGAGATTGTAAAACTCATCCGTGCTGGCTATCAACCAGAATACATAAAAAAAATTCATAAAAGTAATTTCAATTTTTTATTTGAATTTGCTAAATCGAGAATAAAAATTGCAGGCAAATTTTCTCTGCACGATCATTTATTCATGGATTATTATTCATCCATGTATTCCACACCTGAAATAGTGGGGAAATACAGGGCGAAAAAGCTGGCCGGGAATAAAATAGTAGATGCAGGCAGCGGAGCTGGAATGCAGGATATAATGTTTTCTGAGTTCTCAGATGTGACGGGTGTGGAAATTGATTCAAACAGGTATGCAATGGCTAACCTGAATAAAATACCATACAGTTCTAATGTGGATTTTATCAACAGTGACATTTTTTCATTTAATGGCGATTTTTCCGGAAATATTTTATTTTCTGATCCGCTGAGGCCGGTGAATTCCGGTGAGAAGTTATTTTCCCAGCTCGTACCGGACCCTGTAGAAATAATACATAAAAAACCAGAATTATCAGGCTATGCTATTGACCTTCCTCCACATATGGAATGGGATAATATACCACTTAAAGGGGAGAAGGAGTATATATCCATTAAAGGTGCATTGAACAGGCTTACCCTGTATTCGCCTTCAATCTCTGAAAAAATAAGTACAGCAGTAATCCTGCCGGAGAATACAGTTATAACAGGCAAGCCATGCACATTTAAGGCAAACATAGAATATGGCAGGAGTACAGGACAATACCTGTATGTCCCGGACATTTCTATTACCTACGCAAAGCTTCTCAACATGGTTGTAAAGCCGGAGTGGGTGCCGGTATATATTGATGAGAGAAGGCAGATATTTTCAGGCAACTCATACGAATCAGCGTTTCCCGGGAAACAGTATAGTGTGATTTCATATTCTGATAATATGAATATTGTTCCTTTACTGCGCAATGTGGATGCGGGAAAAGTTTTTTTCAGGTTTAAAATGAAACCGGAAGAAACATACCATTATAAGAATTCTATTGAAAAGGAATTAGCCGGGTCGAAAAATGTATATATATTCCGGAATAACGACAGGTATATTATTGCTGAAGAGATAAATTGACATTCTGAAGAAAAATTAACTTTATTTTAAATAATTAAAAATATTTTTAAATATGTTTTTATAGAATTTTGTAATTTCTTTTGATAAAAATGATTGAATTCTATGCGAAAGCAAAATTGCCAACAAGGTTTGGTGTGTTTAATATATACGTATTCAAGAATGAAGATAATAAAGATCATGCAGTACTTGTTCACGGGGACATTGAGGGAGAAGAAAATGTACCGGTACGTATACACTCTGAATGCTTGACAGGTGATGTATTTGGTTCCATGCGATGCGACTGCAGGGACCAGCTCATAACATCCTTAAAGTATATCGGCAGCCGGGAACGTGGGATGTTAATATACCTAAGGCAGGAAGGTCGGGGAATTGGCCTTTTAAATAAAATACGGGCATATAACCTTGAGGATAACGGGAAAGACACTGTGGAAGCAAATATTGAACAGGGATTGCCAGCAGATAACAGACATTATAATTTTGCTGTAGATGTTATAAAATACTTAAATATAAAATCTATAGAGTTAATGACAAATAACCCGGAGAAAATTAAAAACCTTGAAGAAAATGGCATAAAAATAAGTAAGAGGATACCGGTAATAATAGAGCCGAATTCCTTTGATAAATTCTATCTGGAAACAAAAAAAGACAAAATGGGACATATGCTTTAACCATATCTCTAATTGGCACCAGGCGGATGGCTTTGTTTGCCATTTAATCTTATATTGATAGACTGAGGACGAGAGATTAATAATAGTTAGGTATAGGAAAGTGCAAGGAAGTTAAAAATCAAGGAAATATACAAAGTATTGTATAATCGCATAAGGTGTACTGGAATCCAGTAGGAAGGAAAACTCAAATCTATATTAAACCGGAGGTAATTCAAACCACTGAACTCTTATAAATATTGAAAAACATAATATATGCCTAATAATTATAGGTGTATGGGAGAAAGTCTGGCTGACATTGAAATATCTAAGGATGGCGAAATATACTATGTCCGTATGACTTTGCCAAGTGGCGAAGTTGTAAGCATGGAGAATGAAAACTTTGAAGAGATACTGGAAGAAATAGCAAATGACCTCCAGGATAGGTATCCAGCATAAATGCGGGGATGGCCCAGTGGTACGGCGGCAGCCTGCTAAGCTGTTTCTCGAAATGAGAGCATGGGTTCAAATCCCATTCCCCGCGTTCTAATTATATTATTTTAAATTAATTAATTGAAGTAGTTTTTATTGATTATACCTGGAAATTATTTGAGCCAACAGGTACTAAATTATAATTCATAACATCCCATATAGTCAACTCATATATTTCCACATCACTTGAATATCTCAAGAGATTTCATCAATGATATGCGGTATTGAGATATTAGCAAAATTATAACCCTCTACCGGAATCTAATGTTTTATATTCCACCTATTAGAAAACACACCATTCCATAGATCATAGCTACCTTCGAAACTTTTTCACCGCGGGATATATTAGCTTTCAGGTACCATATGGTAATGGCAAACAGGAGATCGTCTAATACCACTGCATAAAGATAGTAAATTGATAGCACATGGAAATAATATGGCAGGACAGATACTGAAATTGTTATGACTACAAAAATAGCGGATACAATTTTTGCCATGCCAATTCCATATTTTTTTGGGAACGTAACCCTATCAACATCCCCATTTATATCTTCTATATCTTTCATTATTTCTCTGGACATATTGGAGAAAAAGGCAAGTAGAAAGAGAAGGAGCATTTTTGATATGGTGCCGGTGATAAAACCTCCATAGAGAAAAATCATGCCTATAAGCAGGCTTACCGTAAGATTTCCTGGTAACCCAATTTTTTTAGTTTTAAATTCATAGCTGACAAGCAACAATTCAGCTATTACAACCACCACACTTATAAAAATAGATATAAAAGTAGATACTATGAATGCAATAATAAAAAATGAGATAGCTAAATATGATGCTGCTTTTTTTGTTATGGTTCCTGAAGGCAACGGCCTGTCCGGATGGTTATATTTGTCTGTTTCCACATCACTGATATCATTTATTATATTTCCCCCTGCTGTTACGAGGAATACACTTATTGCACCCAATGTCAGTGGTATGATGAATTCAGCAATATGCAGGTTTACGGCAATAAATCCTACTATGTATATGGAGAAGAATCCCATGAGCCCGTTTACCGGACGTGTAATTTTAATCCACTTATTCATTTAGAGACTGATATTTACATAGATATTATATTTTTGTCCTTTTTGAAAGTTGTAAATATTATTTTTCTCGATCAATTTGCATATATTTATATATTCTGATTCGCATAATCATTTATGGATGTTTCGGGATATATAATATTAGCTATTGCTTTAATCGATGGATTACTATTCGGGCTTGCCATTAAAAAGGGAATTGTTTCGGCTATCTTGCTCATAATAGCATTTGTGCTGGCTAGTTATGCCGGGCTTTCATTCGTACCCAACGTTTCATTCAGCAAGGTATACACATATGCAAAGACATTTTTCATTGACAATATAAGCAAAGCGCCAGGGTTAGTAAGCCTTGGACATGTTGGATCAGTTACGCTTGTGCTTGTATTATTCCTCATAGGCCTCGGTGTTGGAATCTGGAAAGGATAAAAATACCGGAAAATAATTAAATTAATAATTTATTTATAACTTTTTAAAATTTCTGGAAATGAATCCAGATAGAAATAATTGGTATTAAAATGCCCATTCGGGTATTCCTTATAATAATGGTCAATTTGATTTCTTTTCAATATTTCATGTATCATATTCATTCCGATGTTTATTTTGTACTCGTCCCTGTTGCCAGTCTGCAATATTATTTTCTTGCCTTTTAGCTTTTCCACTTCACCGGAAAGCCGGTTAACAGGGTCAAATTCCAGCCATTTATTCCATACATCTGGAAGTATTTCACCTGTGTCTATTGAAAATGGGAGCTGTATATTTTTCCCGTCTGGAGAATAGGAAGCGGCCATTGCCACAACGTTGTATGTCTCCAGTTCATCCTGGCTGTGTACCATTTGCTGGCGATACGATTCAATAAAGCCCTCCAGCGTTTTTCCTTTCATTGTGAGGTATGCAGTTGAAAAATCCGGTAGATAACAGTATGGAAAATATGAATCGCCCGATATGTCTATAAATCCTTTGAAGATCTCCGGGTAATCCAGGGTGATAGAAATTGAGCCGAATCCCCCTGATGACTTCCCGAATAGATAAATGTCACGATTTCCATACAAACTATGTATATAATCTACCAGATCACGGGCAATAAAACTTTTATAGTTTCCAATTGCAGTTGAATCTACAAACTGGTTCCCTCCAAATTTTGTCATAGTATCTGGAAGAATCATAATGTAACCATATTCGGTGTCAAGCTTTTCAAGCAGATCTTTAAAATCGAAAGATGTATAACTTTTATTGAGGAAACTGTTTCCGGACCCAAAAAATCCTGGAAGTCCTATAAATACAGGTGTACTGGATTTTACATTGTTCTCTATCTTTATTATTTCCCTGTTATATTCATCCCTGAGAGGATTGCCTTTCAGAGATTCTGCCACCAATTTGTCTACAATAATTTCATGCATACTGGTCAATGTTTCAGACGTATAAAGATTTGAGCTTGAATTTTTAATTAATAGCAGAGTGAACAATTATACCAAAAGTTTATTTACCATTATATTTATCTATACAGTGGAGGTGCTTCAATGGTCAGTTTCATGACACGTTATGACGATGACGACGATGATGATGGGGACGAGGATGAAGATGACGAGTAATATTGCTGTCTAGAATTGTTTCCTGTAAATGCTTTTTATCTGTTTTTGATTTTTTATTTAATGCTGTAGATTAAGATTATATAGCCAGTACATATAATTATTCATGAATATAGTGGTTATTGGCGGAGGTGCAGCAGGAATGTCCGCAGCATCCAAAGCAAGGAGGATGGACAAAACTGCCCGCATAACTGTAATTGAACAGACAGGATATGTGTCCTATGCTGAATGTGGAATGCCATATTATCTTTCAGGGTATTTTGAGGATTCTGGTGAACTTCTTCATTACCCCCTAAGTGAATTTACGGAACATAGAAACCTGGAAGTAATTACAGGCACGAAAGTTGAATATATAAATCCGGGTGAAAAATATGTATTCGCAGGGAACAAGAAGTTTCCTTATGACAAACTCGTTATAGCCACCGGGGCGGAACCACGGATACCTGATGAATTTAAAGGGTATGCATATGCCCTGAGAAATATGGATGACGCAATAGGCATAAAGGAAAAGATAAAAGGGCTGAACAATGTAACTATAATAGGTGCAGGTGTCCTGGGCACTGAACTTTTTTCACTGCTTTCACATAAATTTAAAGTAAAGTTAATTTCCAAACATGAATACGTACTCCCGCATATGGATAGTGATATGGGGAATATACTCACTTCCATAGTGAATGAAAGCGGAAATGAGATTGAATATAACTCTATCCCATCAGCAATATCAGGAACACCGGGCAATTATCAGGTAACTACCGGTAATGGGCCATTCAATACACAGATTGTAATTTTTGCTACTGGAATTAAACCATCAACAGAACTTGCAGAGAAAGCCGGATTGGAGCTTACTGCAGATGGGCTCATCAAGGTAAATGACTTTTTGCAAACATCGAATTCAGATATTTACGCCGCCGGCGATAATGTAGCAACAAAAAATATTGTTACCGGGTCATATGGATACTACCCCCTGGCACAGATTGCAAATAAAATGGGAAGGACTATTGGAATTAACATGTTCGGAAATAGCAGGGTGTTTCCTGGAGCGCTGGGGACCACAATAATAAATGTCTTTGGTTACCAGGTCGGGTATACCGGAATAAATGAAGCCACTGCAAAGAAAACCGGGATTGATTATGGAAGCGTTTACATAAAAGCAAAGAGCAAATCAAATTATCTGCACGGCTCCGATATATTCTTGAAAATTATTTATAATAAAAAAACAGAAGAAATTATGGGTGGGCAGATTATTGGCAAAGACAATGCAGCTTGGAGGCTAAATGTAATAGCCACAGCCATATCCGGCCATATGAATCTATATGACCTGTTATACAATGACCTTGGCTACGAGCCGGAGTACGGCCCTGTATGGGACCCGATAATAATTTCAGCAAGCCTTGCATTAGATAAAGAGAATAAAAAGGTATGAAAAAACTATCATCAGTATAACGAGCGCAGCCATTCCAAGAATCGCGCGGAATATCTTTTTGTTATATATTACAAAAAGAAAAAAATTTACAATTTCACGCATTTTTAACTTTGATTTTCCCTGTGTCCTCTTGACAAATACAACAGGATATTCAGTAATTTTAAATCCATTGTGTGCCAGCCTGCTTACTATATCAACCTGGCCAACGTAACCATTTTCTATATCTACCTGCTTCCCAAGGTAATCACATGCCTTTCTGCTGTATACCCTGAATCCGGATGTACAGTCATTCAGATTTATATCAAATGATATCCGGAATAGCATATTGGCGATCCTGCTTATGATTTTACGGATAAATTCATCATTTGTTATACCCTTATCTGTGTATCTAGACCCTATAACCAGATCTGAAGAAGTTCTTATAGCCTGATCTATCAGCCCGGGTACATCTTCAGGCCGATGGGAAAGGTCAGCGTCCATTACCACAACATACTCGGTGCCACTTAACCGCATTCCGTCTATTTCTGCGCTTATAAGCCCCAGCCTGCCACCCCTGAAAAGGAAATGCACATCAGGATATTTTTTAACCAGGTCTGCTGTGCCATCTGTTGATTGGTCATCTATGATATATATTGATGAAATGTTGTCATCTGCAAGAGCAGGTATTAGCCTGTTTAAATTTTCTTTTTCATTCAGGGCAGGAATTACAACAGAGGCATTATATTGCATATATAAACGGAATAGTATTTTTCCTATTAAAATATTGCAGTGTATGTGTAACCATGATAAAAAGGTGGATATCAGGAAGCTACTCGACCTTAAATGTTGAAAGGAGAGATATTTTATGCACTCCTCGGCGCAGGGAACTGGATACGGCCGAAAATTCTATTGTGGCACTATCCAGGACGGACCTATATACTTTATAATCAGGCAAGTTAACAGAGGTTAGTTGCCCTATAACACATGCTGGTATGCGATTATAAATGGTATTTATCCGGATAAAACAACCCGGGCAGAATTATTTAGTATTATTTTTTTCTGCGGTTAACTGGAATTTTTCGAGCCTTATATCTTCTATCCTTGTTAACCTTCCTCCAACTGTAAATACCCTTTCATCGGTTTCTATAAGGAAAGAATTTTTGTATCCAGGTATTACATCTGTTCCCTTTACGTTACCGCTAATATCAATTTCACCGTTCTGGGTTTCTCCTATTACCCTCCCGGTTAATTTATATCCATTGTTCATGAATACATTTATTGCCTCACATGATATCCATGAAGTCTTAAATTCCCATTTTTGTCTAATCTGGAACTTTGATATGTAAATTGACGGTTTCCATACAATATTGTAGTAATAATAATTAATGATGTGTATCATTTCCTGTTCCTGGAAATCAAGTGCGTATTTTGCCCGAGCACTTACATTGTCCACATAAACTATTGCCTCATCTCTATCCTTTATCATGATTTCCGGTGAAATTCCTGGCCTCCTTTTTATAACAACCCTGTTAACAAGTTCACTTATATCATAACGGTCAGAATCAGGGAATATTGTAAGTATTACAGAAATGCCTCTATCGGCTGCATCCAGTATATACCTATCAAGGTATTTTAAAAGCGGGAGCCGTAAAGAAAGTATTATTTCTGTTTCTGCATTAATTACCATATTTTTCATCTGTTCCCGGATTAAATTTGTATTGTCTAAATACCATAAATATGGATTATATTTGGTCATTTCCGGTTCTGAAACTTTTACATATTCTGTCAATTCGTCCTTGTATGCTGTCATATCCTCTATTATTTTATTAAGTGCGATATCAACTGGAACTGCCCTGTATATTTTTTTCTTTCCAGGGCTTATTTCAATTAATCCTTTATTTAAAAGATTGTTAAAAAGATCATAAACTCTCGGTTGTGGAACGCCAGCGGTCGATACTATAGATGTGGATGTCTGAGGCCCATTCAACAACAGTGTCTTATAAACCTTTATCTCATATGGCGATAGGCCAAATTTCGATAATTTGCTAAATAATTCATCACCGGTCATATACGTTTATTGTAATTATCTAAATAAATATTTATATTGAAAAATAAAAAATTATAATTTTCCTATATCTCTTACTACATTTATATCCAGCGGAGATTCTCCTGGAGTCCAGTCTGCTGGTATTGCACACATATGGCCTTCCCCTTCCGGTGTGTCGTGAAGTACTTTCAAGCCCATAAATGCACCATATATATGCCTGACATCCTTTCCAAGGCCATCATTGAACATGGCTTCATACTGGATTTTCCCTTCAGGGTCAACAATGACAAGCCCCCTCTGTGCCTGGTATCCCTTTGC
>JAKBQO010000031.1 GCA_021835185.1 Thermoplasmata archaeon | reverse complement strand
TTTGAATTAATTTTCCTTGCACTGCTTTCTGCAATTATAATAATTAAGGCACCTGACAATACATTAAATGTTTTCAATCCCTTTGTATGGCCACAGTACAGTTCATGGTTTTCCCCTGAGGGAGGCCCAATTACCGGTGTTGGCCTTGGAATGATATTTGGATTAACCAGCTTCATAGGTTATGGTGGCTCAGCCCCCCTGGGAGAGGAAGCCACAAACTCAAAGGCCATTACCCGATCGCTTACTGTGGGCCTTCTGCTCGTAGGTGTTGTCTTGACAGAAGTTGCCTATGCCCAGATCGTTGGATGGGGAATACCCATGATGCAGACATTTTCCTCCAGTGGAATTCCGGGAATAATTGTTGCGACTGCATACACCGGGATAGTTGGTGGAGTGATGTTTTCACTGGTTGCATTCAATTCTGCTTTTTCTGATAGCGTTGCCATGCAGGCAAATGCAGGAAGAGTTTATTTTGCCATGGGAAGGGATGGGATTATACCTAAATTTTTCTCATTCATTCATAAAAAATATGTTACCCCTTCAAAGGCTTTAACCTTTGTTGCTGTTGTTGCATCTATCACTGCCATACTGGCAACTTTTATTGTGGCAATGGGTGCTGGAGTAAGTCCATACACACTACTGGACAACCGTGCCAGTGATCCTATTATAGTAAAAGCTCTGACAGAGTCTTTTCAGTTCCTTACTACTATGGCTCTTGGCGGGCTCATTATAACACATGTACTTCTCAATACAAGTGTAATGACGATGTTCAGAAGATTAAAGGAAAAACATAGCAGTGTGCATGATTTAATAATACATATAGTGGAGCATTATATATTTCCATCAGTGGCTACAATTATATTTATCTTTGTTCTCTACGAATCTGTGGTTCCTCCGGTTTACCCGATTACATATGCCATATTGGTAATTGCTATATACACTGTCTTTTCCATAATATATGCACTTTATATTAAATACAGGAAACCTGATCTGGCAAGAAAGGCAGGGAAGTCCGTGAATCTTGTTGATGAAGAGCATGTTAAACCCTAAATTCTTTTTCTATAATCGGGAGAATATTTTATCAATTCCCCTGTATATTCATCTTCCGGGTCTTCCATAATCTTTTCTGTGTAATTTTCCTCTATGATTTTTCCACAGTTCATTATGTAGATATAATCTGAGACAAAGGAAACACGGTTAATGTCATGGTCTATGTAAATTAATGATACTGTTTTTTTAAGTTCTTTCATGGAAGTAAGAATAGCAAATAGGTTGATTGAATCCATCATGGAAAATGCTTCATCAAGAACTATGAAATTTGGATCGGGGATAAGGGATATTGCAAGTGCCAGTTTTTGCAGTTCACCACCAGAGAGTGAATTCACATAGCGGCTTCTAAAGGCACTATAATCCATGCCTGCCATCTCCAATTTTTCAGTAGCCTTTTCTATTTTCACATGATTAATTTCTGCAGCAGTTGAAATATGCCATTCAACAGTTTTTACTGGGTTCATTGATATGTACGGATCCTGAAATACATAACGGATAAAGTTTTGATCCTTTTCTCTACTGCCATCATAAAGGATCTCACCGGAATAATCCCGGTCATACCCGGATATGATATTTGCAAGTGTAGTTTTTCCTGACCCGGATGATCCTGTAATGCCACTTATAATATTATCACGGAATATCGTTGAGATATTGTCCAGGGCGTAATAGTCCCTGTATTTCAGAGGGCTGGACTTTAATTTATATTGTTTTTTTATTCCCTTAAGCTCTATCATTTTTCCACCCTGGATATCTTATACAGCGAAATCCATGATCATTAATGGTCTCATAGGTTATCTCCGATTCACATACCTGATCATGAAATGGACAGTTGTTAATGAATACACATCCATTGTATTTGTTATTATTTACTGAAATATATTCTATGTTCCTGTTAGAATATAATGGAATATAACGAAAAAGCATTTCGGTATAAGGCTGGAACCGGCTTTCAAGAATGGCTGAATATTTTCCATCCTCTATAATTTGACCACCGTACAATATGTAGACTCTGTCACAGATCTCGAACAATGCATTTACATCAATACTTGAAATAAGGACTGAAGAATGTTTTTTTATACCCTTTAAAATTGAGAGAAAATGATGTGTTGATATGGAATCAAGGCCTGTTGTGGGTTCATCAAGCACCAGCAATTCGGGATTTTTTAATAAAGCCATGGCAATAACGACCCTGTGCCTCATTCCATCACTCAGCTGCGTTGCCTTCATGTTAAGTATTTCCGGCTTAAGGTTAAGTTCCATGAATATTGATTCCACATACTGTCTGTCGAATGATTTCCAGTTGTACAGTTTTCCAATCTGGAAATTCACGGTCTTTAGCGGCTTCAGGCTGTTAAAGGAATCCTGCTTCACATATATCAGGGAATTTCTGTATTCATGGTAGTTGTTTTTACTGTATATGCTCTTTCCATTGTAAAGCACGTCACCACGACTTGCATAAATATCTCCTATAATAGATTTTATCAGCGTGGATTTTCCAGATCCATTTGGTCCCAGTATACCGACAATCTCATTCTCATCTACATGCATATTGATGTTTCTCAAAATTTCGGTATATTCCCTATTATGATAATAACCGGAATAAAGTCCTGCAACCTGGAGCATATATCTTCATAAATAGTGTGTATATAAATATTAGTATTATACTAATTTATCAATTCTCCTTTATCCGGCAAAATACTGGATATAAAACATAGAATGGATAAACCGCTATTTACCCTAGCACATGGAAGCTTTATGGTATTACTACAAAATTTATTTTTTTGTATTTATATCACCACTCTCCTTTTCCATAATTTTATAAAATTAAATGAGAGAATATACCAGTGCAGTAAATGTGGATTAATAATTGACAGGGACTATAATTACACATTGAATGGTATTTATTATGGAACTAAAACACAGAAATTCAAAAAATTAAAAATACCTGTGGATCGCAGGGTATGGAAGGTTCAATTATCCACTTCCAGTTTTAGATTCTGTACTCTTGTTCTATTCCACACTGCTAATAGTTTCCTTTCCAAGAGTTAACGTTATCAAAATTACAGCCAGTATGAGCAGTGCCAGGCCTATGGCCTCCACAACCCAGAAAAGTGTTAACATGTATTCCATGACACCAAAAGCACCTATAACAGTTCCAGCCATGATAAGATATGCTATTATCCTCTTTTCTTTTTCCTGTCCCCTGAGATAACGCATTAAGACCAGGATTATTCCAGCCACTAAGGGCATCAAGAAAAATGCAAACAGGAGATGTCCATCAGTGAAAGCCAAATCGTGCCGGAATCCAGGTCCCCCATTAGGTGGTACTCCAGGTGACCCAAAGCCATAGTATGTCTCGTTGAATTCCATGGCATATCCCACACCGACCATAACCGACATCACTGCAATCCAGGTGAGGATTTCTGAAAGTTGTACCAGGCGTTCCACAGGTCTCCTGGAGAGGATATAATAAAGCCCTATAATGGATATAAGGGCACCAATTCCTACTATCCCTGTCTGGCTATCATCCAGTGCTAACCCATTCATTCCACCTGCGCCAAATGGGAATATAGTAGGAATAACATATGTTCCAAACGATGAAATCACATAAAGATATGTCATTGAAATAGTCCCAAAAATAGAAATAACCATTCCAATATTTACAATGTTCCTCTTCACAGCAGAGAGTTTTTCATATCCAAGGCTTATTGCTGTTAGGCCTACTATTCCACCCTCGACAGCAGGCAACATCTGATGAGAATGCGAGGTCAGGAGATTGCCGAGAAATGTCTGGAGACCTCCCCAGGCTGCAACGTCTCTGTTCAGCAAGGGAATAGATGCATATCCAAAGAGTAGCCCGTATTCATAGATCATGCCCATTACAGCTGCAATTCCCCCGGAAATCGTTGCTATCACGATTAGCAAATATGCTCCCCATATGTTCCTGAATTTTTTCCTGTTCTTAAAAGGAAGCATTAAAAGATAGACAAAAAACATAAGGGCAAGTACAAGCATCCAGACATCCCTCATTCCCTGTAATACATAATCTGCACCCTGCGTACTGGCAGGATAGAAGAATACCATTCCAAGGAATGTCAGGAAGAGAATGGGATAAGTACTGAGATTGACTACCTTTCTTTCTAATATATCTAAATCAAGAAGTTCAGATGTATATAGTATGAGCAAAAATGCAAAAGGAATCATAATGGTGTGGTAAAAGTTAATCATGTCAAGACTGAAATTGCCAAGGCTGAACCAGCTAACCCCGGGCAATATTGGTCCAATTGCGAGAAAAATACTTATAAAAGCGAGAATAGCTATTATATTGTCTTTAGGGTTTAATAGAATTTTTTTCCATCTTTGATTCAAATTTTCTTCCTGTGACATATAAAAATATACCGTATTTATATAAGAAACTTCCTAATAAAACATTTTGGATTATTCGGGAACCGAAAAAATCCCTTTGATACCAATTAATATGAAGAATATCTATAAGTTACTGGCAGACTATGATTTCCCGGGAATGCACGGCAGGTACTGAGAGTTATCAAAATAAGCAAAAAAATACGATGCATTAAAAAAATAAATAATGTATTACAGATGCATAATTTATTCCTGGGAATTTTTTATTTGTTTCGGCACACTTCTAAATTTAAAAATCACATATATTCCTATAAGCACCAGCAATATTCCCATCAATATTGTAGCCTGGAAATATGGGAACAGTGGAGGGTATACACTGTAATATATACCAAACAGCAGAATAAATAGGGACACTGCTGGTAGTAAAAGATGCCATACAAATTTAAATTCCTTCATTGCCCTGAAGAAAAATGGCAGGGCAAAATCGCTCATTATATGTCCTGCGAATAATGCCAGACCTGCTAATGTAATCAAAAATATATACCCATAAAATGGACCAAGTATCAGGCCAGCCGCTACGCTTGCTATGATGCTTGTTAATCCCATGAATAATATTGTATTGGAAGGTGTTTTGTACTTGGGATGTATTTTTGCAAACCAGCCATAGAGAGCATGATCCTCTGATAAAGAGTATCCAATACGTCCCAGAACGTTCAAGGGTGATACCATTGAAACAAATATGCTGTTAAATAACAGTATGACCATTATAATCAGGAATGGAAAGCCCAGATATTCATTGGCAAGTATTAATCCTGGTACAAGTTTTGTGGCAAAATCTCCCATTTTCGAAACGCCCCACCCTATAGTGAACGCATAAGAAATCATCAGGAATGTAGCTCCCGTTATTATAAAACTCACTATCATGGCTTTTTTAATATTGTTTTTGGGCATTTTAGCCTCTTCCCCCATATACACAGCCCCAGATGCACCTGTCATTAGAAATGTTCCAAGTACTATGCCTTCAAAGAGAGGTGCTATGCCGCCGGAAAGGTGGGGAATGAATACTGAAACTGTATTATGGTGTCCGGCAAGTATGATAATTGAGATGCCTAAAACCAGAAGCAACCCTATTTCAAGAAATGCCCCAAACAACGCATATCTTACAGATGGTTTAACTCCAAAATATGGTAATGCAGTAAAAAGAAGGACGAAAATTATGAGTATTGGTATCCAGAGATATTTTGGAGTTGATATGCCCATATAAGTTGACAAAATACTTGGGAGTAAGACTCCTGCAAAGAATAAGGTTGTGTTTGCGAGTATAGTATATTCAAACATAAGATATATGAGCCCATCAAATAACCCATATGTTCTTCCCAGAGCCTTTTTTGTGAATGTATAAAATCCACCTGAACTTGCAACCTTAGAGGAGTATTGATAGGGTGTGTTAACCCAGATTATCCCACTTATCACCGATATCAAAATTGCAAGCGGAAGTGCTCCCCTTGCATAAAGTGCGGCGCCAGTCAGTGATGTAACCACAGACGCCAGTGGAGCTGTAAAGGCAATAGTTTGTCCCACTATGGCCCAAAATCCCAGAGCATTCTTCATCAATTTTGGTTTTCCAATAGATGCTTTACCATACATATCGTATTATTAGGTGACTATATATAAATTTTTGCGCAAAAATTCAATGGAAATAAAAATTTATATCTTAAAATAAAAATAATGTTTAAATATAGAAAAAGAAATACATGGTATTAATAGACATAATAGAATAGAATTTTAAGTATAATAATGAAAAAATATTTTTAATCTATATGTATAACGTATCTTTGAAAACATGAATTATTAAGATGAAAAGCTATTTTTAATTTCAGTAAAAATTGTCATAAATCCATGGTAAACTATTCCTGTTACTTAAAATCGGAACCTGATTTTATTCTATGGATTATCTACCATATTCACCATTTAATTACTGCCAGATCTGTTATTCCAACTATATAGATTCCAGCTATTCATTGGAATAGGATAGAGATACTCTCTGTAGAATGATATGGGCAAAAAATTAATAGTAGTTAGAAATTATAAATTATATTAAAGTGCTTTTTTGTATTCTAAATCCTTGTATGGATTTAAAAATTTAACAGGTGATTAATTGAATTTTAATGCTATAGATGATTCAAGGATAAATATAAAACGAATGAAACTCATTGGGCTTGCATCTAGCGGTCTTTTCCTGGATGGCTACGATCTTTCAATAATTACAATGGCAATTCTTGTAATACCTGCGCAGCTACAATTACATAGAATTGAATATATTTTGATAGATATCTCATCATTTGTAGGAATGCTGGTCGGAGCACCATTGCTTGGCATACTCTCGGATAGAATAGGTAGAAAAAAAATATTTGGCTTTGACCTCATATTCTTTGTAGTGTTTGCAATTACTGCCGGACTTTCTACTAATTTCATTGAACTCTTCTTATCAAGGCTCCTAATTGGATTTGGAATTGGAGGTGATTATCCTATCAGCTCTACAATGTTATCCGAGTTTTCACCAAAAAAATCAAGGGGAAAGCTCCTGATAACAATGGTTGGAATGTACTGGGTCGGTGCCTTTGCCTCAGCAGTGGCAAATTACTTTTTTGTCATTTATTCTGATTTCTGGAGATATACATTCATTTTAGGGGGATTAATAGCTATACCAATCATACTTTTAAGATTTAAGGTACCGGAATCGCCCAGATGGCTTGCAGCACATGGAAAATTAGAGGACGCAAAACTCTCAGAAATGGAGGTAACAGGAAAATCAGATAATCTGAGCGAAACCACAAGAAATATTACTACAAAATACGGAAAAACATTTATCTTTGTCATACTTGCATGGTTTATCTTTGATGTTGCAGCATATGGGATTGGTTTCTATTATCCTGTAATATTCAGCACACTGGGTTTTAAAAATGAGTTTAAGTCTATAGCAGAGGCAAGCATGCTTATATCAATAGGTGGAATTCTTGGATATGTTATTGCAATGCCTCTTGCAGACAGGCTTGGAAGGAGATTTTTAACAATTTCAGGTTTTCTTATCATGTCTGTCCTGTTAATTTTAGGAAGCATTATAAAAATTAGGGGGGTATACACAGTTCCATTTTTCTTTGCTTTCGTTATGTTTGAGCAGTGGGTAGGTGCTGTTACATTATTCTATCCAACCGAATTATTTGATACATCTGTGAGATCCACGGTTCAGGGGATTGCAACAGCTGTTTCAAGAACTGGTGCAATAATGGGGATAATACTATTCCCCCTATTTTCCGTGTTTCATTCATTATCCATTTTTGCTGTCTTTTCGGTTGCTGGCCTTATAGTAGCACTGCTACTTGCACCAGAAACAAATAAAAACTCACTTGAAAAAAATGTTGAAAAATACACCTCCTACCTGAAAAAATCTGGATAATTGTTACCATTAATTATTTTATCAGTAAAAATAAATAATTCATCAAGGCAATGAAGACCATAAGGCTAAAGTGTATATAGCAGAGATCCACGGAGTTTCAGGGACAAAAATATTTTTTTATTCAAATATAACAGTCATTCTCGAATATCATAGCAGTTACAGAAGAAATAAAAGATTATCTGGTGCACAATGTACCTGTTGAAAGGGATGGTACCTGTACCATAATCTCATTAGGTTGAAATACAATGTATAAGCAAAAACTTTCCAAGTGGATATACCAGTGTTTCATATACATGCACATAATGGCCTGCAAAATCCCTGCTGTAATTAACCCGATAAATATGAGATTAATAAAAAAAGATAACACTTCAGAATCAATGCCTGGCAAAAGAGACATAGCTGCTGGATTTTCTAAAAGTGGTCTGCATGTTGCCTATCTATAAGGCAGAATAATCAAACTCTGAACCGATGAGTGGATGCGAGTAAAACATGAATACAGCCAAATACTGGGGAATATCAAAATCTTAAAATATAAGTTTCTTTTCAATTTTTCTGATGCACGAGAATATAGAGAATATCACAATAATGGATGTTATTACTGCCATTATGTAGACGGCCCATGATAAAATAAACATAAAATATACAGGGGTAAAAAATATAAATAATTTTAAATCATACACTATATAGATGGTTGTGAAAATTACTCCGTAGATTAAATTAAAATAAAGAAGCCATCTGAACTTCTCATTGAGTGTATCATAGGTTTGTTTAACTTCATCGAATCGGGTTAATGGTTTATACATTTCCTCGATTTCATTTTTAGTGACCGGGATCACATTTTTGAATAGTTCTAGCACATTGGTTTCTGGTGTTATCTGTGAATCAGACATAATAGACTCTATATCAGGTATTATATTGCTATTGTATATGAAATCTAGAAGCTGTTTTAAGAATAAAAGATCAGCAATATTTCTCCTCTGTTCTATAGAATTGAGAATGGAACGCATTTTATTGTCGAAATGCAATATAATGATAGCCAGTGCTATGATATAAACGAACATCATTCCCGGAAATTTCAGTAACATCATTTAGATACCTGATATACTCATTAATATGTGTAATTCTTATCAAACATATTTTATTTATACATCTCTCACATGGTGAATGGACGCGATATTTCTTAAATTTTTCATATATTCTGTACCCTTGGGAGTAATTTGATATCTCATTCCCGACCCGTGTTCTATGGCTTCTAATATTTCATCTTTTACCATATCGGTGATTAAATTTACACAATACTTATAATTTAGATTACATCTATAAACAAGCTTTGTGACAGGCATAGAAAAATTCTCAGCAATCAGATTCAGTATCTCCATTTCAATTTCCGTTTTAGGTCTCTTTTTGTACTGCTCCAACACAGAACTTTTATTAATTGCTGTTTTTGCCTCAATCCTTATAGTATATACATCCGAGGGGAAAATTAAAGACTTGACAAGTTTAATTTTATTAATCTTTGCAAAACGTTTAACGTTACTGTCGATTAGACCGGAATACACCCCTATTTTTGACTCTATCTCGACGTTTATCGGAATTTCAATATCTTTTAGCATAGTAATTTTGTCTATTATAGTGCCGTAGAGAAATATTATTAAAATCTTTGTACCATTATTGTCAGTAACAACCTTTATATTTTCTGAAGTTGACACGGATTTATCAATGCACCAATTTTTCGTACTAAAAAGATATTCGTCATTATTTTTTATCATGAATAATAAACTTCTGCCACCTATTAAGCTTTTCGAATCATATATTTTTCATCAATGGAAAGCCAACCCTACCAGATGCAATATTTATTCAGACATTTCGTAAAGGAAGTAACTGTGAGCTACGATTTCAGGCAATACTGCCCGGGTAACTATGCTTATAGATATTATTAATACAATGGGAAATTTTGATTTTTTATCATTTACGAGTGGGAATTCCCCTTTCGCAAGGTGGAGGATGAAAGCGAGCGAAAGGTTATAGTTACTGTATGGACGTATGATCTCAGGAATCATCACCTTGCAAAGAGCATATCAGATCCAGAATGGAACAAGATTGCCCAGTAAACAACTTACAAGGCTGAAAGTCCCGGTAAGATAGTGATGCTGGACGATCCCGTGCAGACATCACAGGAATGTGTGTGGTTTCACAATAGACAGAGATCTCAATGCGACAATAAACATAATGAGAAGAGGTATGCAAATACTGAATAAAACAGTGGATGAGAATGAAACAGAACATATAGGGAGGGGCACTCCCGAAGTTATGCCCGTGGAAACCGGTCAATATCCGCAGGGACAAATTCGATCGTTGAAACGGGACGCCCCTGAGTTAGCTAAGAAGGAGGTCACTGTTATGTTACCGGATAATGTAAAGGCTATTATTTGTAAGGTGTGGTAGGACATTGATCTCTATGTTAGATATAAAATCCCTTTTATATACTACTTTTACATCTTACCGGGCTCCGTGATTAAAACAGATGAAAATGTAACCTACAGGAATACGATCACTATAATTGTTGTAAGCAATTTTTTATTCATAAATAATAAATTGGTATTAACTCAACCCCTATCCATCGTAAATACCTAACAATGATGTATACAATTTATATGTGTACAACACTTACTTATTTTATATAAGAACAAGATTTTTTAAACAATTCTCAGGTCAACTGTTATGAAAATCTGTATCTTACAGAAACTTCTCATTTTCTTATTTAGAGTTAGCAGATAAAATTATAGTGATTAAAATGAACAAAAAATTAGCCGTATTATTGGTAGTGCCAATTCTCTTAGCGATGGGAGGAACGTTCGCTTTCTCTGCATTCTCTGGGAATTCAAGCATTGCCATTAATAACACAGCAGGCCATTTGACCTGGACAAATGATATGGTTCTTATCGCAACAAACGCCCATAACACTCCTTTAACAGTACAGGGGCCAAATGGGCACATATATACTGTAGGAGTTCCTATTACAGAGCCACAAGTACCAGTTATAAACCTTGGAACACAGTCCTTTACAACTGCTAACAGTGGGAGGGAGTACACAGTCAATGTATCGAATTTCGCTCCTGGTGAGTATGTGGTGTTTATAGCTGCCATTACAAACAATGGAACAGTTGGGTTTGTCGTTTCTTCAGAGGCACCATCATTTACAACATCCAGTAACAGCACATACATCGGAACAGGTAATTCAATAGTTGCAACCCCAGTATCAGCAAGCCCTTTCTCAGCGTCAGAACCTAGCTTCGCAGCAGATCTGCAGAGTTCAACGGGATATATATACAACGTAACAGAAGAATGTGGATTTAATACATCACTTAGCCCTGGAGGAACTGCAATAATGTTGATAACTGTAGGACTTGGAAACAGCAATGGTCATGATGTAAATTACTATCAGGGATCTGATTTCTCTCTGAACATAAACCTGAATGTTGTATCTGACCCGTAAGCCAAAATAAATATATTTTTTTTTAATTTCTTTCTTGTTCTGTTTTTATAGGTAGTAGGCGTCTGTTGGAAAACTAAAATCGATAGAGAATGTACAAGGATTTTGTGCAGTAGTTTTAGAAGAGACTTATTACGGATAATGCAGAGTACAATAGTTACCTGGAGTATTCCTAACCAAAATTTTTATCATGTGGCGAAGATACTAATTCTCGAATATTGAGAACCCATTTACCAAGATAAAAACGTCAAATCTTCCAGTTAAGGTGAGAAACATTATAGCTCTCCAATAATCATCCAGAGGCCCGAATGACAATCTGAGAAGCAATATTTATATTCTAGTTGGTGTTAAATATAGGTAAATTGTTGTGGTAATTAAAATGTTGGAATCAAATCGAAAAAAATCATTTCAGATATTGATGCCCTCATCCTTAAAAATAAAAGTAGTACATATAATCCCCTCTTTTAGAAATATGATCCACCATTTAAATGGAACAGGATATTCGATTGATGAACATCTAAACATTT
>JAKBQO010000030.1 GCA_021835185.1 Thermoplasmata archaeon | reverse complement strand
GATCTGGACGTTGTAAGAGGAGTTAACTTCCAGCCAGTAAGTCTTGTTGGAAGAATGTCAGATCGTGCCAGAGCAAGACAGAGGATAACAATACCTGGTGCAATAAAGAAAATCGAGCAGCAGCTTGATGGAGCAGTTGGAAGGGAAGACTTCTTCACAGTTCCGGCAACAACTGATGTATCTAACTTTGTTGCAGCTCTGAAAGGACATCCAACATACAAACTGTCCATACACTTTGCATGTGGAATGGGAACATACCTGTTCATTGACAACGACAAGATAATACCTGTAACAAGGTTTGTTGATGTTAAGGGAATGTTTGAATACCTATCAGAATTAGGAGATGACATAAAATATGCAAAATGGCAGGCACCAAAGAAAGTGGAATCTGTAACCAAATTATTGCTTCACCTGAAGAAATTCGTTGATTACAGCAAAGCCCCGGAAGGATTCAAGCTGAAAGATATGGTATATAACGCCTTTACAGAAGGTGATTACCATGGTCTGAAAGCTTTCCATTATAAATCACTATTCGTAGGATTTATGCACTTCCAGGACCCATACACATATGATGTTGACCGTGTGGAAAGATGTGATATCCATTATGCAATGCCTGATGGAAGAGTTATACCTTTCTGTGCATTCAATGTTATACCTGAGCTGTACAGGGATTCAACACAGAGAAAGTACTCTATACCTGCAAATGTGTATGAACAGAAGACTGGATTTGACCTGAAGAAGGACAAATACTTCAGAAAATACACAGTTGAAGAGAAGAAGAGGATCATAAGCTTCTATGAAAGAAGCCTTGGAAGAAACCTCACTTCAAAGGAAATAGGACTTGATCTGGACAAGGATGAAATACCAATGATTTCATCTGTAAACCCTGACCAATAATTTTTTTGTTATTTTAATAACAGATTTTTTAATTAAATTTAAGTTCATTTTGTATTCAATCTAAATGTTCAGATTTTAAAGTTAATTTTATATGTGTACGCTAAACACAATAATATAAAAATTCGATCAACATATTTATATTCAAACACATTACCATATTATATGAAATATGATATTCTTGACCATACAGCCGACCTTAAAATAAAAGTATACGGCAATTCTTTAAACTCAATCTTTGAAAACTCTGTTGCTGCCATATCTGATTTAATCACCGGTTCCAGCAGTATGGAGAATACCATTAAGAGAAAAGTAGAAATTACAAAACAATCGGTTGATGATATGCTTATCCAGCTTCTAAATGACGTAATATTTTACCTTGAAACTGAAAATGTATTGTTCCAGAGGGCAGAGATAAATATTTCAGGCAACAGGCTTAATGGAATACTATCCGGAACAAAGCTGCCTGATAACCTCTGTTACAGCAATGCAATAAAGGCAGTAACATATTATAATCTTGAAATAAGCCCCGAGGAAGGGTTTGCTATCCTTGTCCTCGATGTTTGATTATTGAATTTCTATTAAAGGCCTCCCTGGCCAGGGGTTTTTCTTCAGTATTTCACTGGACTTCACCACTGCAATTTCTATCTTTAATACGGATTCTATGTATTCTTTGTTTTTTGATATTATGCTATATTCATCCACGGGTTCAGGGTCTATCCTGTTTTTGTTTTTCATGTAATCAGGTATCATCGACTTATACTCCCTTTCCAGGCTGTTTGCCATATAACCTTTAATAAAATCCTCCTGCTTTGTTCCATAAACAGTAATAACTGCCTTCTCCGGCTTAATGCGTATAATTTTTATTATTTCCCTGATATCAGATATAACCCTGTTAAGGTAAGTTTCTGATTTAATAATTCCAGAGTCTATCCTACTTTCAATATTGGTATCTATAGGCTGTACGCTGACAAATGTTTTATTGTCTATGTGGCGGTGCCAGTATTCCTCGCAGGAAAATGGTATTACCGGGGAAAGTGCTTTGAGCCAGTCAGCCAGGATAGGTTTCAGTGCACTGTTTATATTACCACCATGGTTTTCCACGTTTTTTAAATCATTCATCACATTATAGAAAATAGAAATACACGCATCTCGAATATTCATAGATTCCATATACCCGAGATAATTTTTCAGGTTTTTATAGAACGACGACCTGAACCAGTCATATATGTAACCATCTCCTGGGTTATCACCTGAATATCCATCAAGAAGCCCTATAAAATAGGAATAACGTTTGATTACCGATGATATATCCTTTTCATTCCAGTCCAGGAGCGATGAAATATCTGCTCCTGCAGCCATAAATAATCTGTATATATCCGCTGAATACCTGTTTATAATTTCCAGAAGGGAAATAACATTGCCCTTGCTCTTTGAAATTTTTGCACCATTTGATATAACAAGCCCGGATATCATGAGGCCTCCCGGAAGCTTCTTGCCGGAAAATATGGCTGCATGGTTCATAATAAAAAATGCCAGGTGATTTGAAATATGTGGCGGTGCAGTAATCCTAAGGTCATTGCCATACCAGTAATCAAATTCTTTCTTTGCTGATCTGGCATTTTCCATTATATAATCATCATACCTGTTACGGATCTCCTTTCCAAGCAGGACATAATCCAGTATATCGCCGGGTATGCTGTGGAGCCTGTCATAAATATTTTTAAGTTCCTTTTTATTGGTATAGGCAAGCATATATATTGTAGAATCTGATAGTGATTCTATAACCCAGTTTTCATCAAATGGGAGACGGGTGCCTATTCCTCTCTTTCTGGCACATGGGCGCTCTTTAAGCCAATCAATGGCATCCATCATCAATTTCCGGTACAGTTCAGGGTAGAAACGCATGGAATTTATGACCTCATGGGCTTTATTCTTGAGCCACTCAGGCGAATAATCAATGAACCACTGGTCTTTTAATACTGCCACTATAACCCTGGAGCCAGACCTTGTAACAGCTTTCCTTGTTGTCTCATAAAAAATTACAGCCATATTTTTTGATATCAGGTCATTTTTAATTGCTTCCCTGCCGGCTGCAACATTCATTCCGCTGTATGGGCCGGAATTTATGAGTACTCCATTATAAAATTCTTCCTTATAGAGCTCCTGTGTAGCTTCCTTTAGCTTGCTTTCATTGTGTTCAAGCCCGTATTTTTTAACAAGTGATTCAACAGACATTTTGCTTTTTACTTCAACAACTTTCTTTATGCTATTTTTTATGTTGTTTCTGCCATAATATAAGTAATCAAATATGGAATGGCCCGGTACAGAGTAAACAACTCCAGTACCATTGTCCGGATCAACAAAATCAGCTCCTATCACATCGACAGGAGTATCCTGGAAAGGAACATTGAATTTTTCACCTATAATTTCTTCAGGATTTACTGAACCAATGTATTCAATTCCATCATGCTGGAGGGAAAATTTAGTATACCCATCCGCAGACATAACTACATCCATGTTATTGTAGCGGACCATAGCATACTGGGCATCAGAATTTATCCAGAGATTTGTCACACCGAATAGTGTTTCAGGCCTTAAGGAAGCAGCTATGAGATAATATTTATCCCCCTTAAAAAGGACGCCTGTAAACTCTTCTATTGTTACCTTGTCAGTATCTCCATCCTTTATATCATCTTCCCCTACAGCATTTTCATCATTTATGCTATAAAGTATAGGGTATTTGCCCTTTTTTATAAGCCCTTTTGATTCCAGCTGCATAAATTGCCATTTAACGATTTCCTGATAAAACGGGTCTGCTGAAGTAAACTTTCTGGTCCAGTCAATTGAGTATCCGAGATCCATGAAATCTTTGACTATCACCCTTGAAAAATAATCTGCAATATTCTGGGGATTTTTGAAGGATTCTATAATCCCATCAATATCGGAAGGGTTTTCATATTCCATAAGGTAATTTCTGTAAAGTTTTATGGTACCGGGGTCACCGTTTCTGATCCTCTCCGAGAAAGCCAGGATGGGTGTTCCACTTTCATGGAATCCCATAGGAAAAAGCACATTAAACCCTGTAAGCCTTTTGTACCGGGCGATTATATCCCCTAGTGTGTATGTCCTTCCATGGCCAACATGCAATGACCCATTGCTGTAGGGCCAGGGGACAGTTACAAAAAACTTCGGTTTTGTATCATCAATTGATGGTTCAAATATATGGCTCTTCGCCCATTCATCACGCCACTTTTCTTCTATTTCACGGTCCATTTACACCACTAGTACAGCTGCGGCTATGACCGTTGCCCATTCATCCGGTTTGAGGACAACGGTGGTAGCTGCAATATTTTTTGTAGTCAGGATTTTATCATCAAGCACATATTCATTTTTTTTGTCTTCCCACTTCAGGTGGTCATCCAGGCCCATTGTGCTGGCCAGCATTTCTGCCGCAAGTTTTTCAGCAAAATGGCCAGAATCATTTTCGGTTTGCCCGAATGTATGGTGTTCACTCAGGTAGCCCCATTTGCTCCTGTCGGACGGCACCGCAACGCCAATCGCAGAGGATATCATCCTGTTCAGTTCATTGGACGAATTTCTTGCCAGTACTGTAAATAAGATCTGCCCGTAGGATAATAACTTAATACCCTCTGATTTATCTACAATTTCTGCGTATGGAGGAAGTATGGAACTGACACTTACGAGATTGTAAGCTGCAATATCCGCATCCCTCAATGCATTTTCAAACGATTGAAGCTGTGTCTCTCCGCGCCCTATTCCCCTTGTGAAAAAAATTTTCTTTGGAAGCAACATAGGGGTGTATTATTAATTATTTAAAATATTTATTGAATATTGCCAGGAACTCTCCGGTACAGGTTTATAATATTTTATATAATATACCGCTATTTATAAAGAACAATGTCCATGCAACAGGAAAATGTATTTGATATGCTTGATCCGGCACTAAAGGAAAGCCTGGCAAGAAACGGTATTTTAAATCCAACAGAAGCACAGAAAATGGCAATTCCTGAGATATTGTCAGGAGAGAATACCCTTCTTATATCACCTACCGGATCCGGCAAAACAGAGGCAGCGCTGGTTCCACTGTTAAATAAAATATATCTTGAAAAACCACAATCCATAGCCCTTCTTTACATAACTCCACTGAGGGCATTGAACCGTGATATGCTTTCAAGGGTATTTGATTACTGCAGAACCCTTGATATACGGGTGCAGGTAAGGCATAGTGATATATCCCAGGCAGAGAGAAATGAAATATCCAGAAACCCGGCACAGATACTTATCACAACACCGGAATCATTGCAGTTGCTCATGATGGGCAAGAGGCTCCGCGAGCACATAAAAAACATAAAGTATGTAATAGTTGACGAAGTCCACGAAATGGCTCAGAATGAAAGGGGATCACAGTTTGCTATAGCCATGGAGCGGTTAAAGGTGCTTGCTGGAAATTTTCAGGTTATCGGACTCTCTGCCACTGCAAAGAATGAAGATGAACTTTCACTTTTTATTTCCCCCTCGTCTCAGTGTAGAATATTAAAACCTGTGATAGACAAGAAAATGGATATAAAGGTTATTTTGCCTCCCCCCAGTAATGATGATATCGCTAACATTATGGCATGTGATAACCAGTATGCAGGGTCTATAGAGAAAATACATTCCATAGTGGAGGAAAATAAGGGCACTATTGTATTTGTCAATAGAAGATACGTTGCTGAAGATATATCATTCAGGCTAAGATTATGGTTAAAAGACCCGGATATTGAAGTGCACCATGGATCACTGTCACGTGAAACCAGGGAAACAGCCGAGATGGATTTTAAGGAAAACCGGGTAAAGGCATTGATCTGCACATCATCCCTGGAGCTTGGAATAGATGTAGGTTCAGCGGACATGGTAGTCCAGTTCAATTCTCCCAGGCAGATAAATAAAATGGTACAGAGGATTGGCAGGGCAGGCCATTCTTTGCAGAAAGTTTCCCGTGGGATCGTAATATGCAATGATGTTATAGAACTTGAAGAGGCAAAGGCTATAGTTGGCAATATTAAATTAGGGGAACTGGAAAATGTAATGATAAAGAAGAATTCCCTTTCAACTGTCGCAAACCAGATAATGCTCGAGCTTAATTACTCAAAAAAAGTAGATTATAATTACATGTACAGGATAATTACCGGGGCATATCCATTCAAGACACTGAAATTTGAGGAATACTATGCAGTACTGGAACTTCTTTCAAGAACAAGGAAAATAATTATAGATGGCAATTTTATTATAAAGCGGTATACAGTTCTTAAATACTTTATAGAAAATATATCCATGATAGCCGGTGAAAAAAATTACAGGGTAATTGACGTAATTAATAAAAAATTTATAGGAACCCTGGATGAAAAATATGTTGTGAATGAAATCTCTCCAGGTTCGTATTTTGTCATTAAAGGTTCAACATGGAGGACAATAAGGATTGACGATGATAAAATATATGTTGAGCCCTTCAGCACGGCAGCCATTGCACCACACTGGACAGGTGAAGAGATACCGGTTCTCTATGAAGCCGCATCCAGGGTATCACAGGACAGGAAAGAAAAATATATTCCGGAATTCCTGAACGATCGTGGCAGGAAAGCCCTTGAAGAATGGTATAAAAATGACATGGCTACACTGGATAAAATCATAATAGAAGCCCATAACTCAGAAATTATTATACAGATCCTTCTGGGAAGCCTGGGCAACTTTACCCTGGCACAGATACTATCCGGGCTGCTAACATCAATCACAGGAGAAAGCGTGGAAATGGATTATTCACCATACCATATATACATGAGGGTTTCAAGGAACATTTCAGCAGAAGATGTAAAGAATTTAATTATGAATATAGATATAAACAACCTTGATGGCTATGTCAAATCATCTGCCCGGAGATCAAGGTTCTTCAACAATGTATTTTTATATGAAGCCAGAAAATTTGGCATCATAACGAATGAAGCGGACATAACCAGGATCCGTTTTGAAAAAATAGTGGACTCATACTATAATACAGTTGTATACGAAGATTCCATAAGAAAGCTCATATTTGATTACATGGATATTAACGTTCTGCATGATTACCTTGAAAACCTTGATGATTCAAATTTTATACTCAAAAACAAAATCTCAGATTCTTCAAATATATTCCTGTCTCATTATTCTGAAAGGGTCATGCCACTCAAGCCTACAAAAACAATACTTGAATCAATTCGCAAGCGGCTTATGAATGAGGAAGTTATACTTTACTGCACATCCTGCGGTAATAAAAGAACCAGGAAAATAAAAGATATTACGGAAATAAGATGTCCTGTCTGCCATTCACGACTTGTAGCTTCAATCTCAAAATTTGATGAGGAGTCAATTTCAAAAAAAATAGATGAAAAAACCAGAAAAAGGATGATAAAAAATGCCCATCTGGTGAGAGAACACGGGATTACTGCTGTTATGGTGATGGCTGCCCGTGGTGTTGGCCCGGAGATCGCTTCCAGGATACTTGAAGTTTCATATCTTAACGAAGATGACCTTATAAGGCGGCTTCTCAATGCCGAAACAGATTTTGCAAAAAATCGCCAGTACTGGTAATGGATGATTGTTGCCTGCATATATTTATTATAGCAAGAATAAAATAACCATATCAGGTGCATTTCAATCAATTCTCAGATATGGTGATGTTTGTTATAGGGTGTTAATAAAATGTTTTATCTATAATGCATCACAGTTCAAATCAAAAAATAAACATGTTTACAAATAGCTTTATAAAGAACTGTAGATTTTACTTTTATGGAAATTAATAAGCGAAGAATACAAAAAATGAGAGATTTAATTTCACAGAATTTAATGGAAAGCTTCCTGCCCTTTCCACTGGATACAAAACTTTACTCTTCATGGGCTTCAGGACTCCCACATGATGGTGAAACCATAATATATACGTCATACATGTACCAGATTTCAGGCATACTTAAACGTTATGAAGAACTGTTTCCCAAAATTTACCGTTTAAATCTGCCTAAACGATTAATGACCGCATCAAAGTTTTTGATAAAGCCAAACAGGGATGAACTTGACAGGTCTTTCAATATACTGAAAAATATAACCTCAATGCTAACAGCACATGGCTTAAATTTCGGATATCTATACGATGAAGAGCCATATTCCGGAGCCCTGTTGCTGGAATCTGGATTCATTAACGAATATAAAGAGTATGGCAGAAAATTATATAATTTCTTCAAGGAAAGAGGAGTAAAGCAGATTATAACTGTTGACCCGCATACAACAAATGCCTTAAAACGCTATAAAGATTTCATAGACTTTGACATTGATATAAAAAACTACCTGGAGCTGGTTAATTTTAAAGGATCCGGGAATTATGTAATACACGATTCCTGCCTCTATTCACGTGCTATGGGAATGTATGATAATATAAGGGCAAAAATTAAGGATTCTGGAATATCTGCAAGCGAAAACTATCTCATAACGGGAAAGGACATGGGAAGCTGTTGCGGCGGCCCACTTGCCCTTGTCTCAACTAAAGACAGCGAGGATATATCAAAATCACGTGCTGAGAAATTATTATCTGTCAATGAAAACGTTCTTGTTATGTGCCCGCTATGTTACCAGAATCTATCTCCCTATGTAAATAATATAAAAGACATTGCAGAGGTGGTCTCATGAATTATGAATGGGATGTTGCAGTAAATAAGGCAATTGTAAATAATGCACCAAGAGTACAGCAAATTCTCGATGATAATCCATACATAAAGGATGTTGCATCAGAATTAAGGAAAACAAAAAACACTGTTCTCGATAATATAGAAACATATATATCAAAAACAGAGGAAAGTGTGAAACGCACAGGCGGGCATTTCCATTATGCAAAGGATGGCGAGCAGGCCATGGACATTGTCCGGGAAATTTTAGGAGAGAAATCAAAAATCGTTCTTTCAAAATCCAATGTACTTTATGAGATAAAATTAAGGGAAGAACTTGAAAAGGAAGGAAAGGATATCTGGGAAACTGACCTGGGTGAATACCTTGTCCAGATTAACCACGATATGCCTTCACATCTTGTGGCACCTGCAATCCATCTTACAAAGGATAAAATAGGTAAATTGCTGCATGAAAATCTTGACAGCGCAATAAATGAAAATACATCTCCGGAGGAAATGGTCAGTATAGTAAGAAAATTCCTGATGGAAAAATATCTCGGCGCTGAAGTGGGGATTACAGGTGCCAATGCTATTGCCGCAGATACCGGTTCTGTCCTGCTCATAGAGAACGAAGGCAACATTAGAATGGATACTGTGCTTCCACAGGTACATATAGCTATAACCGGAATTGATAAAATAGTCCCAACATTGAAGGATGCGTTTAATGAAGTGATAGTACAGGCATCCTATGCAGGGTTTTATCCGCCGGCATACATCAACGTTACTTCCGGCCCCAGTGCTACCGGTGATATAGAACTGAAACACGTGTCGCCTGCAACCGGACCTAAAGAATTCCATTTAATCGTCCTTGATAATGGGAGGAAGGAGGCTATAGACTCTGATATAAGAGAATCACTCCTGTGCATAAGATGTGGCAGGTGCTACTTTTCATGCCCTTCATACAAGCTTTATGGAAAGGACTTTGGGGATAGCCCATATACAGGGCCTACAGGGATTATGTGGTCGGCAATAACAATGAAAAAATATGACAAATCTATGTTATGCATGCATTCCGGAGGCTGCCACGAAGTATGCCCTATGGATATAAATATCCCGCAGGTCATCGAAAAAATTAAATTCAGGTATATGGAATCCTGAATAATTTTTGCCGGCAAATAATAAATGCAATTTTGCAATATATCCGCATGATAAATCATGAACTGGAATACCGGTATAAATCTGATGCACATTTTGTTTACCCGGATTATGATGGATATAATTTCTCAAACATAAATAGTACAATATTATCATTATTCAACATAAAGCACGAAGGAAAAAACCTTGATAAGAAGCTGTACAGCAATATATGCGGTACAAAAAAGGTGGTATTTATCTACATCGATGGCCTGGGTTATGATAGCTGGATCAACTATCTGGGAAAATACAGAGCATTCAAGGAAATAAATGAATCAGGTATTGTGTCACCAATTACCTCCCTATTTCCTTCTACCACCGCTGCTGCGAGCAACACAATAAATACCGGGCTTACCCCTGCAGAACACGGTTTATTTGAATGGCGCCTGTATATTGACCGGTATGATATGGTTATGAAAAGCCTGCCATTTATACCTGTGTATAAGCAGGACAGGGAGAAATTCATTGAAGCAAACCCTGATCCATCTGTTCTCTTCCACGGAAAAACATTTTATGAAACACTGAAAGAAAACGGTATAAAGCCATATGTTGTTTCACGATCAGAATTATTAAAGAGCAGCTATAGCCGGATAATGTATTCCGGTGCGAAGGAGAAAAAAAGGTACGATTTTCTTTTTGAAGGCTTTCTCATATTGAAAAAATTGCTGGAAAAGATAAAAGACAACTCATATGTATTCTTTTATATAGAAGAGCCTGACAAAATGGAGCATAGATACGGTCCGGGAAGTCCAGAGCATCTGGAATCACTCCATTATATAGCCGGCTTATTTAATACCCTGTTCGAGAGCCTATCCGGGCAGGATATTTCAATAATAATTTCATCCGACCACGGATTTACACCGGTCAATAATAAAATATATGTTTCAGGTGTAGAAAACTTAATGCCCATAAAGAATGGAAAAAGAATGCCGGAAACTTGGAGCCCACGGGATATGGCAATGTATAGCGATAATCCGGAAAAACTTAAATTATTTCTTGAACACCAGCTAGATGGAAAAGCAGATGTGATAACAAAACAAGAACTCCTGACATCCGGTATACTGGGCAGCAGGAATGTTGATGAAAAATATGCATCCAGAATAGGTGATGTTATAGTGCTTCCATATTCCGGGAATACTGTATGGTATAAATATTATGAAGACGATATAATAAAAGATCGTGGGATGCATGGAGGGCTAAGCAGGGAAGAAATGATTATACCATTAGCAACAATAAATTTAAAAGATATAAAAAATTATTAGTTTATTTTGTGTTTTTGATTAAATTTTCATAGACTTCAAGGAATTCAAGCCCTTTGTTTATTCCACCAAATAATTCGTCCCTCTTTATGCTCTCCGCGTTCTTCCTCATCTTTTCCGGTTCTTTTACACCGGCATTTCCGATCATGGACTGGACGCACCTGTTGATTCTCAGGGGGCTAAGCTCAAATTTGTACAACATGTCTACTATATCCTTGAGATTGTCTATTATAAACTGCCTGGATGGGGTATTTGAAGCCATTGCAACAAAGAACGAATCCATATCCTGCTTCTTTGCTTTTCCGGATTTGACGAATTCCATGATTGCACTGTGGTTTTTATCGCCCTCAAGTGCACCAGATGCAGTTATAGCTTTTGTTTTGTCCTCATCATTTTTCGTGTTTGTTATAATATCCGCAAAGTAGCTGAAATCCTGGTTTATCTTTGCCTCAGCAACCAGATATGCCAGCCTGAAATCAGGGTCAACATTTTCGTAGCTGCTGTATTTTTTTAATAAAGATTTGCAGAAATCATTATTTATATAGGCAAGCTTTGTGTAAAGCCCGGAAAGGGTAATTTTGAAATTAAAATCATCCTTCCTGTTTGCCTCTACGTACTCCATTTTGTCCTTTATATAGAAATTCGCCAGGTCCTTGAAATAGTTATTGTCTGTTATTGTATAAAGGTTGAAAAGTTCCTTTGATATCTCATCTATTACTATGTTCTCATTGATTCCATAGAGCTTTTCCAGCCTTCTGACATATGTTGTCATATTTATTTTTCCTGAAAGCAAAAAGGCATAAAGGTCATTTGCAAGCCCCCATTTCTCCTCTGCTGTAATCTGGGAAAGATTTCTCGATATGTTTTCAAACATGGAATCGTCGTATAAAACCCTGTAAAATCCATTATGGTTGAAATTAAGGGATAATATATCGCCATCTACCTTCATTTCATTTCCTTCCATCAATAACTTTTCTTCGCTGGAGAACCTGTTTATAAATAACGGTATTTTCCATGTTGAATTTTTATCGCCTTCAAGGAAATAGAACTGTTTCTGGGATATTTTGAGTGAATCCCCATCCTTTGCAGTTTCAAGGTATGGATACCCTTTCTGGGAAATCCACTGTTCCATAATGGTTGATATGCCCATGCCTGATTCCTTTTCTATGGCATTCCACAGGTCAGATCCTGATGCATTGCTGTATGAGAATTCTTTTAAATAGTTTCTCATAGCTTTCATAAACACATCTTTGCCAACATATGCTTCTATCATTCTCAGGACATTTGATCCTTTGCCATATCTTATTTCATAGGATAATTGTGATATGCTCCTTGGATCGGTAACATCAGCATTTATTGGATGGGAATTTTTCAGTGCATCCATGGTA
>JAKBQO010000029.1 GCA_021835185.1 Thermoplasmata archaeon | reverse complement strand
AGGGACAGTGTTATTCCAATAAATATGGAAGGGACAACATTATTTCTCAGCTTTGTTTCCAGTTCACTGTAATTAGGCATCAGGTATAATAGTTTTTTATCATTTATGAAATTATTGCTTAATTTTTATTTCTGAGCTGGTCTATAGTTTCCTGTACGGCTACATCCACAGATTCGTCACTGGTATACCTGCTTTTCCACCCCATGGACAGAAGCTTGTCTATGGCAAGGTGTGTTACCTTTATATCACCCTTCCAGCCTCTCCCATTTATTCCACCTGTGAACCTGTATTTTACATTATTTAAGCCCATTCTTTTTACAACATAATCAGCTATTGTTTTCACTGACGTTGTTTCACGGTTTCCAAGGTTTATTATATCCGTTTTCTGGGATTTGTCATGGATATAAACCATTGAATCCACACAGTCCTTTACATGCATGTATGATTTTCTCTGTGTTCCATCACCAAGGATTTCGAGTTCCGATGAATTTTTCAAAAGTTTGTTGATGAAATCGTATATAACACCATGGGTGGAATTTTTTCCCACTATATTCGCGAATCTGAAAATTGAACCTTTTATTCCATAATAATGAGAATATGCAGTTATAAAACCCTCATTCGCCATCTTTGATGCCCCATAGGAGGAGATTGGCATATATGGTCCATAGCTCTCCGGAGTGGGCATAATGGAAGCTTCACCGTAAACGGTGGATGAGGATGCAAACAGTAATTCACCCACATCCTTCTTTCTCATATATTCCAGTATGTTTTCTGTAACTACCACATTGTTTTTGAAATCTTTCACCGGATCCTCTGAACCGTACCGGACATCTGAGTTAGCGGCGAAGTGTATAACAATATCTATGTTATTCAATGATTCATAATCAAATGATAGAAGATCGGCATCAACAAAATGAAAATTTTTGTTTCCTGAAAATGATTCTATGAAGCGATTTCCCACGTGGTTGTTAAGATTGTCTATTACGGTTATACTGTTGTCTTCCAGTAGTTTTTCTACCATGTTGGAACCAATGAACCCGGCTCCGCCGGTAATAAGTATATTTTTTCCCTGCATGCACGTTAATAACTTATTAAATAATAATTGTTTTTATATTAAAAATTAATAGGGTAGGTATGACATATTATTTCAAATGTAAGGATTTGGGATGGAACTGCTCATTCGAGAACCATGCAGAGAAGAGAGAGGATATATTTCCAAGAATACGAATACACTTTCACTATGCACATGCAACAAACGACATAGATGATGAAACAATGAAAAAAATTGAATCTGTCATATATGAGGGTGAAGAATACAAAGGGGAAATATGAAAATTGAGAAAATAAAGGGTTTCCGCGATCATTATCCTGAGGATATGGAGGTTCGGAATTATTTTTTTAAGAAAATTACCAATGCAGCGGAAAATTTTGGATATCAGCTTATTGATTTTCCCAGCCTTGAACCTCTTGACCTCTACAGGCTAAAATCAGGAACAGAACTTGTTAGCCAGACTTTTTCATTTACCGATAAGGGTGGCAGGGAGGTAACAATGATTCCTGAAGCCACACCGTCTACTGTAAGATTATTGGCAGCCAGAAAAGACCTTCCGAGACCTGTCAGGTGGTATTCATTCCCAAAGGTATGGAGATATGAAGAACCACAGGAGGGCAGGTTCAGGGAACATTATCAGTTTAATGCCGATATGTTTGGCCTGGATTCTGAGGAATCTGACGCAGAAATTGTGGGGCTTGCATCAAACATTCTTGATTACCTTGGATTGTCAGGCATCTATGAAATCAATATTAATGACAGGTTTTTGATGGAATATATATTAAAGGATCTCGGCATAGAAAACATACCAGATGCCTTCTCAATAATTGATAAATACAAGAAGATTGACAGAAATTCATTTGTTGAAGCGTTCAAGACCGTGGGGGCAGAGGGGGATGAAATAAAAAAAATTCTTTCACTGCTGAATGAAAAGGTGGATACAGGAAATCTTGAGAGAAAGGTAAAAAAAGTAGTAAAAAACTATGAGGAAATAAAACCAAGGATTGAAAGAATCAAAAAGACCTTTGATCTCATAGGGCTATACACTGAAAGCCCCATAAACTACGATTTTTCAATAGTAAGAGGACTATCGTACTATACCGGAATGGTGTTCGAAGCTTTTGATGTAAAGGGCGAATTAAGGGCCATACTTGGGGGAGGGAGATATGATGACCTTTCAAAATTATTTACAACGGATAGGATACCTGCAGTAGGATTTGCAATAGGAGATGCTGTAATAGAATTACTGCTTAAAAGGCAGAACCTGTGGATGAAGAGGAATATTAAAAAGTCCTATTATATCTGCAATCTTTCATCGGTCGATGAGGATTATATAATAAAAATTGCTAGCAGGATAAGAAGCCTGAATAAAATTGCTATCGTTGACATGACACACAGAAAAATATCATCACAGATGAAAAGTGCATCTGGATTTGACTTTGCAATAATAATAGGAGAACGAGAATTTGAAGAAAACACGCTAACAGTTAAGAATATGAAGACCTCACAGCAATCCATAATGGGATACGATGATTTTCTCCTTCAGCTTAGAGGGGACGATTGAATCAGAATATAACAACAAAATTTATATTGAAAAATAACTTTTACTATAAATGTCAGTTGCTTTTGTCCTAATAAGAGTTATACCTGGAAAGGAACAAGATGTGTATAACCTGGTTTCCACGTTGAAATATGTCACTGAGATCCATCCGATTCTCGGGGAGTTTGACATTATAGCACGGATAGAAACAGAAGATTTGTCGAAAATAGGGAAACTTGTTATTCAGGATATCAGGACAATAAGCGGAGTAGTTGACACAAAAACATTGACGGAGATAAAATTATAGGTGATTAAATGACAGCATTTTCTTGGAATTGGGACATTTTTGTATTGGTTTTGCTTGCGCTCTTTGCCCTGTCGCTGATTATATTCGGTGTTCTAACCGCATATTTCGGCAGCAATAAAAGTAGGATAGTTGGAGGTATACTGCTTGTAGTAGGGCTTTTGCTTGGAATATTTGTTATACTGGGCTCTAGTGACGTTTTCAAGGTAAGCTTCATAACAGAGGTACTTGAACCTACAGTATTTTACATTATTGCTGCTGTTATAGGGGTTGTTATAGGTCTTCTGGTATTTCTTGGGGCAATAATGAAAACATAATTATTTTAAAAGCCTTTGATTTCACTTTACTCTGAAATAAATTATTATTTTAATAAGAAGATAACTTATGTATGCATAAAAGATTATTTTATGCATCTCAAAATAGCCAAAAAATAAAAATGGTTTCATTCATTTATATATAAAAATTAATAATATAATTATATTAGGTTGTATGGATGCTCAAAAATTTGTTGAGGAAAGCAGGAAAATGATTATGTCAAAGCTGGACGGAAAGGGTATTCTTGCCTGTTCCGGCGGCCAGGATAGCACATTATTGTCACTCATTGCAGCCCCCATAAAGAACATAGAGATAGTGTTTGTTGATACTGGATTGTTAAGGTTGAATGAAGTTGATCGGGTTAAGATGCTTTTTGAAAAATTTAATGTAAAATATAAATTAATCGATGCCAGGGAAACATTCCTTAATAACCTGAAGGGAGTTATTGACCCGGAGACAAAAAGAAAGATTATCGGAAAAACCTTTATAGATGTTTTCAGGGAAGAGGCGGATTCCTTCGGCGCAACATATCTGCTTCAGGGCACTATTGCACCGGACTGGATAGAAAGTGGAGGCGCATCAAGGGATACCATAAAAAGCCATCATAATGTTGGAGGGCTTCCGGCTGATATGGGTTTCAAACTCATTGAACCATTACGGGATCTGTATAAGGATGAGGTCAGAGAGGTTTCAAGATATTTCGGGCTGCCTGAAGTTATGCCTTTCCCAGGACCAGGACTTGCAATAAGGATTATAGGTGACGTTACAGAACACAAGCTTCAGATATTAAAACAGGCAACAGATATACTTGAAAGATCAGTAAATGAGAGGTATTCTGGAGAAAGGCCGTGGCAATATTTCTGCGTACTTCTTCCTGTGAAGACAACAGGGGTTCATGGGGATCAGAGAACATATGGTGAAACAATAGCCATAAGGATGATAGATACCCTGGATGGGATGACCGGGACATTTTCAAAACCTGACTGGGATCTGCTTTCTGACATTTCAGTGAACATTACCGATGAAATACCGGAAATCAATAGAATTGTCTATGATATTACGGACAAACCTCCAGCTACTATAGAATGGGAATAATTATATAATAATTTACAATTCTATAAAAAAGGTAGTCATTATGATGGAAGAGCAATTACTAATACCGGAGGAAGAATATCAAAAATCCGGTGTCCATATTGGAACACAGGTCAAATCAAAGGATATGGATAAATACATATTCAAAATAAGAAATGATGGTTTATATATACTGGATATTAAAAAAACAAACCATGCACTGATAGAGGCTGGAAAAATGCTGTCCAGATACCAGCCAGAGCAAATTCTTGTTGTGGCACAGAGGCAATATGCTTTCAAGCCTGTTGCAAAATTTTCTGAAATAGTTGGGTCCAGCTCTATTATAGGCAGGTTTATACCTGGAACGCTTACGAACCCAAATCTTAAATCCTATTACAATGCAAAGATAATACTGGTAACAGACCCACTGGCAGATACACAGGCCATGAAAGAAGCAATAAGAATAGGCATACCAGTAATAGCCCTATGCGACGCAAACAACAAAACAGACTTTGTCGATCTTATTATTCCGACCAACAACAAGGGCAGAATGTCCCTTGCAGTGATATACTGGTTAATGGCCAGAGAAATTTTGAAGAACAGGGGAGAAATAAAATCATATGATGAGATGAAATCTAAAATAGATGATTTCGAGGTCCAGATTTAAATATCTCTCAATCTTTCTATATCAATATATTTTAATTCACCATCTATAAAACCGGCAACCAGCGTCTTTTTTCTGACGCTTGTTGATAATCTTATTGCCCGGCTTATTTTATACCATTCTTCCCGTTTCATTAGGCTCACAAGGAATTCTGCATGATTTTCCATGGAATCTGAATATATCCGGAAATTCTGCCCGTACTTAAAACCACTTTTTACAATAAAATGATGTTTTACAAGGTCACTGTAAAGCTGATCTTCCTCTGTGCCCGGTTCTCCCAGGACGTAATTAGCTTCAAATTTATTGAGTATCTTAACACCCATAAATTCCTGCCCAAACCATTCGGGCCTGGTATTTGTTGTATAATAGATATTATCAAGTTTTCCCAATTTCCGCACAGATATATTGGAATCTGCATTTCCTTCAGGATCAATAAAATCTGCCCTGAAATACGTTATGCTCTTTTCCTCATCAACAGTTATGAATATGGCCGGAAGATTCTCGTAAAGCCATGAAAAATCAGTTATTTCTCCCTCCTTGATTAATATTACAGGTATATTATACTGTTCTCCTGGTCTCCGATAAAAAAACCTGTAACCATCCCGTTTCACAATGAACCCCTTACTCTTTAACACAGAATATACATAGTAAATATAGAGATCTTCGTTAAATACACTATTTATAAGATCAACCATGTTCATTTTGGTTTCTGGCACGATCTTTCCCTTCATGTATAAATATATGGATTCGCATGGGTCAAGGAACAATGTATCACCCTCCAACTTGCCGGTATGATATTTATTTATTATTTGTGGAACATTCATATTAGACAGCTGAAAATGGATATTTTTGCATATAATGTCCATAATAGATATTATTTACTTGGGTTATAAATTTTTGCCAGGGCATAGCCTATAATATCCCTTAAAATACCTGAAAAGTCGTCTCTTTTGTTATAAATAAAGTATACTATGCCATATTTGTCTGCCAGTTTTGATATTTCTGGTTCCCAGAATTGGGATACATACCTCATATCAGATTTTGTAGCTATCAGGAATATTTCCATATCGCCATTATATTCACTGATAAATTTCCCCGCATCCTGCAAGCTTTCCATATCTGTAATATCAACAACAAACAGTACAAATGTTGATTTAGATAGAAATTTCTGGTTCAGCGTTTCATAGGGCATTTCAAGGAACAATAGATCTATGTCATAATCCTCAGACATAAAATTTGTATTTACTTTCTTTCTGATAAACCCTTTACTGTTTATTTGGCTTGCAGTGTTATAGACAGCCTGGGATACAATTGCACTCTTGCCCGAATTTTTTTTCCCAGTTACCGTGACCTTCCAGATTAACTTCTGCACCATTAGGGTTTGAATTAATAACCATTATTAAATACTTTTTTATTTACAAACTTATATTTATTTCTCGTAACTAAAAATAGAGTGTTTGCAATTATGGATTTTCATTCTGGTAATGAACTTTAAATATGCAATTTCCATTATATATTATGAAATTTGAATTTTCTGATAATATGAAAAATATCAAGTCCTCAGAAATTAGAGAACTTTTAAAATATATACACGTGCCCGGCATGATATCATTCGGTGGGGGGCTTCCAAATCCCGAAAGTTTTCCCGGAGCAGAACTGAAAAATATACTTGACGATATAATGGAAAACTATACCTCGTCCGCACTGCAATATGGCCAGACCGAGGGGTTACCTGAACTCAAGGAACAGTTGGCAGGATATCTAAAAAGGGATGAGAATATAGATGTGAATCCTGAAAACATAATGCTCACAACTGGGTCACAGCAGGCTCTATACGCTCTACCCATCATATTTGCTAATGAGGGGGACTATGTTATAACAGAGGCACCTACATACGTTGGAATGCTCTCTTCATTGAATGCAAACAGGATTAGATCTGTCTCTGTTGGACTGGATGACAGGGGAATGAAAACTGATGAACTTGAGGAAAGGTTAAAAACAATGAAATCAATGGGCATCAAGCCAAAATTCATTTACACAATACCTACTTTCCAGAATCCTGCAGGATATACAATGACACTGGATAGAAGAAAACACCTACTTGAACTGGCAGAGCAGTATAATGTTCCAGTTATAGAAGATAATCCATATGGAGATTTAAGATATTCCGGTACTAAATTGCCAACGTTAAAGAGCCTTGATACAAATAATATGGTGACATATCTCGGAACATTTTCTAAGATAATGGCTCCTGGTCTCAGAACTGGATTCACTGTTTCCCAGCCCGAAGTACTTGATGAATTCAACAAGTTAAAGCAGTCACTTGACCTGGCAACTGATTCCCTGTCCCAGTACATAGCTTACGAATACATCAGGAAAGGAATAATATATAAACAGATACCCAAAACAATAGAACTTTACAGGAGAAAGAGAGATATAATGCTAGAGGCCCTTGATGATGAAATGACTGATGCTACATGGTCAAGGCCGGATGGCGGCATGTTTCTCTGGGTGAAACTTAGCAAAAACATGGACGCATTAAAAATGTTGAAAAGGGCAATAAACAATAAGGTAGCCTATGTGACCGGCTCTGCATTTTACCACAATAATCCGGAAATGAATACCATGCGGCTTAATTTCACCTATTCCAGTGACGATGACCTTAAGGAAGGGGTAAGGAGGCTTGCTAAAACGGTTAAGGATGAAAAGGAATCCCTTTAATTTTTAATATCGTGTTCTTTAAAACACTTTAGGGTGCAACAGGAAAGAACCATTTTTATTTATATGGTTTATTTATAAGCTATTATTTTGCCCGGTACTATAAATGTGGGAAAAAGGTAATTATCCCTGATATTGAGTCAAGATTGTGTGGTAAGATAAAAGATATTTAGGTCGAAAACTATTGGAGATCATCACTATGGAAATAGTACCTGAAAACGGGGATTACCGGAAAGTGTTAAATAATATGTATTTTTGAGAACGGAAAACGATTTAATGCTTTACAGGCACTCTTATTATTTCTTTTATACCATCAAAATCTGTATCGTCCGTTATGATCTCTGAGATGTTTCTCTCTAGGGCACATGATAAATGAATTGAATCTCGTGGTTTCAAATGATACCTTTCACGGATAACCTGACTCCTTCTTATTATTTCATCATCCACTGCCACAAATCTGAGGAAGGGAAAATTAATAAATTTTTTTCCAACTTCTATGGCATCAGTTTTTCCAAGCACCCTATGTGTTTCCTTTATACTGTTCCTCTGCAATTTTCTTAATGTCTATTTTCTTCTTGAGTTTCCTGGAATAAGTTGTACTGTAAAAATTAACATACGACACAGATTCCGGTTTGATTTTTCTTATGATCACTGAATCGTCAAGAATATCTATGATCAGCTCAGAATATTCCTTTATCCCTATCTTTTCCCTTATTTCCTTGGGTATGACAACCTCCCCCTTGGGACCAACAGTAATTTTCTTTTGCATGATTAAATTATATGTACAACTAATATTTGTACAATTCCTTTAAGGCTATGGTGGAAATTGCTCATCGAACAGCGAATTATTGAGCATCATTTCTGTTCCTGCATTTACAGGTTTATTATATTCTTTTTTGTCGTTCGCTGTTTCATGAATGTTTCCTGTATCATAGTGCCTAATACTATGAAAATTTAGATATATATAATAAAAATCATTGTGAAGAAATGATAGAATTAATCCTTTTTCCAGATTTATAGAAATTCATTTCCCCGTTTTTAAATAATAAGTTAACAACATCGCCCTCATTATGATTATTACAGTTTTTGTCGCATTTTACCTTAATATTAAATCCTCCTATGTCTACATAGTACATTATTTCAGATCCAAGGAACTGAACAGATGTTATTGTACCGTGGAAGTTCCCGGCATCATCGAATTTAACATCTTCTGGCCTGATTTCACATATTTCATAGTCCAAACCTGTATTCATATCCAAATTATCCTTTGGAATTAAATTTACTGCCCCAAGGAGCCTGGCACAGAATATATCGTTTGGATGGTTATATAATTCCACCGGGGTAGATTTCTGAACCAGTTTCCCGTGATGGAGTACTATAACCTCATCCCCAAGTGCCATAGCCTCTATTGGGTCATGTGTTACATGTATTGCAGTTAAATTAAACTCTTTCTGAATTTTTTTCAAATAATCCCTTAGATCTATTCGAACTCTAGTGTCGAGGTTGCTTAATGGTTCATCAAGTAATAATATTTTAGGCATTTTAATAATAGCCCTTGCAAGTGCAACTCTTTGCTGTTGCCCACCACTGAGCTGCCCTGGATACTTTGCAGCCTGGTCTGTTAACTCCATGACTCTCAGTAATTCATTCACCCTTTTAATCATCTCGGTTCGTGGTATTTTCATTACAGATAATGGAGATGCAATATTTTCGTATACTGTTAAATGCGGATAAAGCGCATAATTCTGAAATACCAGGCCAATATCCCTTTTCCATGCCGGAGCCTGGGTCATATCTTTACCCAATATTGAAATGCTTCCTGAATCCGCAAATTCTAGTCCTGATATTACCCTTAATAGAGTCGTCTTTCCAGACCCACTAGGGCCAAGAACAACATAGTATTTCCCCTCCTCAAAATCAAGATTCTCTATTTCCAAAGCAGTAAATGTTCCAAACTTCTTTATTATATTGTTTACTGATAATATCATTTTAACCCTACCCCACGCCATACTTTATCTATTTTAGAACGCAATAATGTTGCAATAATTATCGCCGGAATAAGGCTTAATACACTGGAAGCTGCCAGTATTCCATACTGTGCTGCCTCATGCCCCAAGGAACCACCGATAAATATTGTAAGTGTTTGTGCCCCAGCTGGATATAAAATACTCATATTATACTGAGAATATGTAAATGCCAGAGGAAATATAAGAGCACCCCATGCAAAAATGAAGGCGTATAAAAATGCCACGAATATGCCGTCATAACTTAGGGGCAATATTACTTTTCTAAATGATCTTAATGTAGTCATACCGTCCATTTGGGCAGCTTCATCATAATATTTCGGGAACGTTGAATAAAAATTATAAAGCATCCATATAATGATTGGCATTACCATTACAGGATAAACTATAATAAGTCCCAACCATGAATTTATTGAATGTATGTAATTCAGTAGAGAATAATCTGGGATCATCAATATAACCAGTGGAATCGAATATATAAAAAGTACAAGTCCTATAAATTTGATTCCTCCCACCTTATATCTGGACGATGCATATGCTGCGGGAATACCTATTATCAAGGCTAAAAACGAGCCAATTATTGACACAACAATGCTTGTTATATAATATGGTTCACCATGGAATAATGAATATGTATAATTTGCAATTGTGAGCTTGACTGGAATTATTTCTGGTGGAAGGGTGAATAATTCCCCAAATGTTTTAAATGATTCAAGTATAAGCCAAACAAAGGGAACCATAAAGAAAAGAAGATATATTATCATAAAAATTATAACAAGATATAATGGCATTTCCCTATTTGGCCATGGAATAGAATGTAGTTTCGATTTTTTGTTGGGATTTGCCAAGGTTAATTTTACAAATAACAGTGCAATAATAGTGGATACAACGGTCATTATTGTCATTAAAACAGCAGAAAATCCTAGATCTCCACCAAAGAATAATTGATACGAATAATATGACAAATCAAGATTGGCAAATGGTGGGGCAACCCCCAAAGACGCATATATGGGATCGAAGGTAAAGGAACCATATATTAGCATTAAAATAAAGGCTGCGAGTATCTGATATTTAATGTATGGAATATCTATAGTCATCAGTTTTCTTAACCCTTTTATATTGTCCATATTATTGGCTTCGTCGATATTAGTTGGGATGGCCTTTAATCCGGAATAAATAATTAATGTAGCTAGTGGAAGGCTTGACCATATATCAATTATAACAATGCTCCATATGGTTGTAAATAAATCCTTATGATAAACAAAATAGGTAATTCCATATAATGGGTTAAGCATTAAAATCCACATTGTGGCTCCTGTCACCAGGGGTATGAATGCGGGCAATAGTATAATTGGAAGCAAGAAATTTTTTTTTAATCGTTTCAAGAAATTCGCTAGTGGTATTGACAACATAATATCAATGAAGGGGACAATGAATGTATAAATTAAGCTATTATCCACTATTTGACCTAAATGAGGAGTATAAAACAGTTCTTTGTAATTCCTCAATCCTACAAATGTATATGCGCCTGAAACGGTTTGGTTTTCAAAAGTTAAAATAATATTTTCAATCATAGGATAAATTGCAAAAATTAAAAAATATACAAGAGCAGGTAAAATAAATATAATTGCCCGTTTTTTAATAGAGTAATTAATTTTATTCATATTCATAAAGTAATTCCCTGGTCCTTAATATATGTTGACCATTTCTGTGCTGCGTCATTTAATGCTGCGGCTGCTGTTATAGTGCTGGGGGACCCTGTGAAATATTGGTAAATTTCATCGTTCAGATCAGGAATTAATGTTGTAAATAGCGGTTGTAATTTATTATATATCGCCACGCTTGTATTATTTATCTGAATAGACGAGGCACTTTCCAACAAACTAGGTACCCATGTAAAGTTTTTATTTGATTCCGCAATTTTTAATCCGGATATTGTTGTTGGCAGATACTGATATTTGTTTATGCCCATGGTGTATTCCTGATCAGACAGGGCATATTTAAGGAATTTTATAGCCAGAGATGTATTGGTGTATGGGTTGACTCCCATAAACGTTGGGGAATAGCCAGTGCTTCCTGATGGTAGTACTGTAACATTATAATTTCCTGCGACTTTTGATGTGCTGGAATTTGAATATGCTGAAAGGAAACTAGTCCATGCTAAACCCATTGCATATTCTCCACTTGGGAAAAGTGTTTCCTGTTCACTGTAACCAATTGGTGTTGTGGCGGGAGATGGCTCAAATTTCGTTAAATTTTTATACATCATTAATGCCTGAGTGCCATAAGTATTATTGAATGTTGGTTGATATGCACCGTTTATTTTTCCCATGTATGACCAGTATCCAGTTCCTGAATCTGCTGGGATTCCGGTAGTTGCAGTATGGCCATTTCCATATGCGTATAATAATCCCATATATGCATCAATCATTGAATGGTGCGAGGAATCTGGAAACATTAGAGAATATTTTAATGCGCTATCGCTTGATAGGGGTTTCAGCGATGCCATGGTGCTGTTAATGTAATCGGCGGCATCATACACTGCAGTCCAGTTTTTATAAGTATTTGGCATTATAGAAAAGTGGTATTCCTTTTCAAATCCAGTCTGCAATGTTTTATTGTTAAAAATGGATTTTTGATATGTCAATACATATCCTAGCACATTGTGCAACGGTATTCCAACGGTCTTAGCAATTTGACCATTTGTATGAAGAACATAGGAACCTGAATATAATTCACCAGGCAAATAGTTCGACGTATTAAAGCCAGCGGAACTTAAATTCATTAAATATGGGGCAAGGGAGGGTTCACCAGAAGTATAATACATAATTAAACCCGGGCTTGAGGCTTTATCCTTTAATGCCGACAAGGAACTTGATACTAAATCACTATAACCAACACTATCTATGCTAATTTTAACATTGGGGTTAGCCTTTTCATAATTACTTGCTACTGCGGACAGATATGCCTGGGTGTCACTACCACTATCCACCAGAACTACCAAAGTTTCTGTCTTCTGATGTGGGTGTGTATATAAATAAAGTCCTATACCTGTACCGGCTGCAATAATAATTATAACAATAGCAATAGCCAACATCTTCTTACCCTTCTTTTCAGGAGGTATATAATCAGGAGTATTTTGCATTGTTCTCTAATAGATAAAATGGTTGTACTTATAAGATTTTCTATATAGATTCCAATATATTCTCAAACATATATTCAACCATATAGTCCAAAGTTAAAAATATAGAATTGGAAAATAAGGATCATTT